>JACPND010000005.1 GCA_016185625.1 Candidatus Woesearchaeota archaeon
CAAGGCCAGTATGGCAATGTCACCTTTGGCTGGGTACTTCAAACGAATGGAAGTACGATGCTGAACACAACTATTCAGAATACTACTGCCAACCAGACCGCCTTCAATTACTCGTTTAATAGTAATCTTCTCTCTGATGGGATTTATAATATTACAGTGTATGCTGAAAACGTATCACAAGGTATCGGTGCCGTTGGGGAAACAAGGGTGGTGAATTATAGTCGAGGGTACGGCATTGCGATTGATCGTGCTGCTCCCGCCGTATCTTCCTTTGGTATTAACTTTAGTAATGGGACGAACTTCACCAATACTAATTTTGGTTCGAAGATTCTGTTCCAGGGGATGATGAATGACAGCGTGACTGTTCCTCAGGGAGTTAGGTTTGGCTTCAACAGTGGGAATGGTTCTGAACAAAACTTTACTCCTGTCCTCGTAGGAAACGGCAGCTTGTATAGTCTAGAGTTGGCTATCTCTCAGTTTACCGATGGTATTTATACCGTGAAAGTCTATGTGAACGACTCGCTGAATAACGTCAATAATAGTATTTCCAACATCACAGTGAGCTTAGATCGCACTGCTCCCAACATCACTGAGTTCTTCGTTGGCAACCTGACTGATGGCGCTTACCTCGGTGCCGACATTGCTGCAGTTACTGCCAATCTTTTAGTAAATATGTCAGTGGTGGTCAATGATTCATTACTGAAGGTACCCGTATCGGTCATCTTTAACGTGACGAATAGCAGCGGCACGATTTTTACGCCTTTCCTTATATTTAGTGGAACCAAAAATAACACCTATCCTCACTTTTACGTTGCCAACGGCACCTTGCCCAATATTTTAACTGCCGGCGGTAACAGCAATCACACGCCATCTGCCATAAATATCTCCGCACTCTCGGAAGGGAGGTACGTTATTTATGTCTATGCCAATGATAGTGTTGGTAACAGAAACAGCACTGTTAACTTCACCTTTACTGTGGATAGGAGTAAACCAACCGTTTCTGTAAGCTGTTCGCCGAGTAATCCCACTTCTGGCCAGGAGGTAACCTGCACCTGTACGGCGAGTGACGCGCTTGCTGGTTTAGTAACTCCTGTTACCTTTCAGGGTGGCACTGGCGCTACGGAATCGACAAAAGTAACTGACAGCGGCACATCCAGTGTCTGTCGCGTCAGTGACCTTGCTGGAAATACCAATAGTGCGACAGGAAGTTGGACTCTGGCGGCATCTACCAGCGGCGGAAGTGGTCCCAGTGGTTCCAGTGGCGGAGTCTCCAGCAGTGCTGCGGGCACATTTGAGCAGAAGACGTGGACGTCTATCTTTGGAGACGAAACTGCAGTGATGGAAATCAGGAACGGCGAGTTTGCTCTCACACAGATACAGTTTGCTGTGTCTCAGACAGTTTATGGTGCATGGTTGAAGGTAGAGAAGCTTGATCAAGCACCTTCGGCAGCGGTTAAGTTTGACGAAAAAGTGTACAAGAACCTAGAACTTAGCAAGGGTCTTACTTTAACTCCTGATGTGCTTAAGAATGTCAAAATAGAGTTCAAAGTGCTCAAATCCTGGCTCAAAGAGAATAAAGTTGAGCAGGGCGACGTGGCCTTGCATCGTTACGTCGACAATACGTGGACGAAACTCAAGACGACCTTTGTCAATGACGATGGAACCTATGTGCATTACACGGCGGAAACTCCCGGCTTCAGCTACTTCCTGATCGGAAAAGCATCAAAAGAAATTACCCCCGCAGCCACAACAGAAGAAACAACAAAACCAGTTACGGAAGAGGCAGTCGCTCCGGCAAGTGAAGCAGCGTCAGAGGCAGCGCCGCAGGAAGAGCCGACTGTAAAAATCGATGAAGGCGCATCATCAAGCCGGGTCTGGCTCTGGGTTATACTCGCTCTCGTTATCGGGGGAATCGTGTATTATTACTGGAAGAAATCAACTAAAAAAGGTTCAGCACCGGTGAAGAACAAGCGCTAGAGCAGCATTCATATTTTTAGAAAAAAAAGTAGAAAAAAGGTGAAAAGGGTGGGGGAAACAAGAGAGGCAAAAGCACCAGTATATTCCCTTCTATTAGGGTTAGCGATTACCATCGCCGTTTTTTCCCTTCCGTCTCTCGTAGAAGGTGGGCAGTCCGATGCCGAATGCTGGTTCTCCACAACACAAACTCCCTGTAATGCCAATGCCTCCAACGGCTGCACCTGGAACACCCAATATAATTACTGTGAACGCCGCTCTTGTTTTTCCGGTGATACAACAAACCAAACCTTCTGTGAGACCACGCTGAAAGATTACAACCTTTCGTGCACTTGGTCTTCTGGTTCCAGCCTCTGCGATCCCTCTGGCGGTGATTTCTTTGGCAATGGCTGCAATGATTTTACTAATAACTCTCAAGGATGTTATAATACCTTCTTTTGCAACTGGAATGAAACAAGCACGCTTTGCACTGAACCGACGGGTGGTTTTGGCAGCCAGTCAGGTTCAAGTAACAATCCGGGGTGCGGCGTCATTACCGACACTAAAATATGTACTGGAATTTCCGGATGCACTGCCAGCGGTTCCACCGCCTGCTCAGGAAATGCCGCAGGCCTTCAATGCAGTGACTTAAACAAATCAATGTGTCCTGATTTTACCATGCTCTCTACTTGTTGCGGCTGGAATGGCACTAACTGTACCACCTCATTTGATAAAGGCTGCTATACTAATATTCCTGCGCTTGCGCCTGGCTTTATGTTCTGTGAGGATTATAAAGTATTTAAAAACCAGACTAACTGTAATAATATTTCCACGACTCCTTATTATATGCCCTGTAAGTGGGATAATCAGACCAATGAATGCCACTTTAACAGCATTTCTTTTGGATCCTCATCAAACTTCAATGAGATAAGCACCCAGCTCGGCTGTGAAGCCATCAATGGGGTCTGGAAAACGGAGCAGTTCATCAGCGGTGGGCAGACTAAGACCGATAGTTGGTGTGAATTTAAGTTTGGCTTTGAAAGCGGCGGCGGCGGCAATTGTGATTCTGCCTGTTGGTCCTGTGAAACGGCAGTGAGTAAAGCCAAAGGCAATACTTCCGCGCAAGCACAGTCGCTCTGTGAAAATTCCGCGTTAGGCTATTGTGAATACCGGGCAGATAGCAATGCACAGAATGGATTAGGCTGGTGCAATCCCAAGACGGCCTTCCTCGATGCCGGAGGGAAAAGCTGTGATAGTGAATGTGGTGCCTGTGAGTATCTAAAGAGTCCGCAAGCACAATGTCAAAATAGTACTGCCGGGCTTGCCAATGCCGGGTGTACATGGGTAGCGGATGTCAATGCGCCGAATGGTGTCGGCTATTGTTACGGGAAAAGCGAAAAGTATTGCGGTACTGATTGCTTTAGCTGTTATGATTTTAATACTTGTACTAATGGAAAAGGAGGAAATGGTGCCTGTACCTGGGACCAGACCAATAATTTCTGCAAGCCTGGAGGATTTACCGGAGAAGTATGCTTTGATAGTACGGATAATGACAATGACGGGAAAACGGATTGTTTGGATCCGGACTGCTCCACCGATAAATTCTGCGGTGGTGAGGAACTTTCCCAGTCTGGCGGGTTTGGCGATTGTCCTTCTTTTAGCGATAACACTACCTGTATAAACAACGCTTGTAACTGGTTCCAGGATAGCTTTGAAGAACATTTTGGCGGGGCGAATGCCGGCCACTGTGATTTTCCGGGCTCACAATGTTTTGAGTTTGATCAGAATGAATCTGGCTGCGGAGCCACAGTAGGATGTGGTTATACTAATTTCACGTCCGGCATCTGCGGTGAGAATTCAAGCTTGTTTGAGGGTTGCTTTATCTCCAGCACTCAGGCGGCCTGTGAGGTCATACCTGGCTGCTCGTGGAGCACCGATGCATTCAACAGTGCTGTCGGCCGTTGTGAACCATTAATTTTCGGCCAATGTTTTGCCAATCAGACGAGGCAGACTGGTCAGGAGTTCTGCGAGCGTAACGTAACGCTCAAAGGCGTCTCTACTAAAATCTGCGGCTGGTCCACGACATTCAATCCTTCCGGAAGCTGTCAGCCGGTCTGTTACACCTTGCCCTCTGATGGGAGCTGTCTTACGACGAATGGGCTTTGCGTGAACCAGTCGGGCATCTGTGATCCGGATTCATTTGGTGGGAAATGCTTCCAGGCGGATGGGAATAAGACCAGATGTGAAGCTCAGTTCAATGCTACCTGTACGTTCTTCGCTGATGCCAATGCCAATAATGGAAATGCGACAGAAGAAGGCTGGTGCGAGTCGAAAAGTGATGGCAAGATTTTCAGTTTCATGGGGGATATACCTCCTACGATTTTAGGGGATGATGGAGAAGACCCGACGATTAATAATACCTGGGATATTCGGCAAATAGGCATTCGTGATGATTTTGGTAATTTTATGTTAGGCGCAAGTATCGAGGACTTTAATCAGAGCGCAGCGTGTAATTCCACTCCCCTGGCTAATGGCGCGCTTGGAGTAGGAAGTGTGAATCATACCTTTTTCTGGTATTTGGATTCTGATGGGAACACCACCAATCACTGTTCTGCGCGCGATGATAGTTCCGTAGCCGGGTTTGAATTTTCATTTAAGTACAATTCCAAATGGACAACTTCATTCGTAGAGAGCAAGGCTTCATACCAATGTGTTAATGGGAGCTGGGGTGCAGTTCCTATCCCCCTCGTATCCAATACGCAGAAAATGTGCAGCCTGATCAAAGGAGGAATGGCGAGCGTGAGCAAGAAAGAATTATTCAAGTTCAAGACTTTGTACAATAAGTCCAAGAATATGAGAGTCTACGTTTCTGTCGGGCAAAATCAGGTTAACAACAGCATCGTCAACGATACTGCCGGACCATTCTTTTATTCGCCCAATTCCTTCGACTTTGAGTTTGAGGATTGTTCCGATACCGGAGCAGACAATGATGGTGATGGAATTACCGCCAGCAATGATCCCGATTGCTTTTCCTTCCTGAAGTTTGGCTTTGTGCCTATGGAAGTCGGCTTTCAGTGTGGAGACGGTCAGGATAATGATGCTGATGGGAAGACTGACTGTGATGATGAAGGATGCAAGTACGACCAGTTTATCTGCGGTGGAAGCGGTCTGGTCACCGATGCTAATGACAAAACTGCTCCGAAGATAGTCTGGCTGCAGGTCAATACCTTCCCTGATTCCGGATTTATCATGTATGATACCAATGAGCCGGCCAATGGAACGGTGGACTTTTACAGCCGGGACAACACCTGTGCTACTCTGAACAAGACTGTCCGTGATATTGGAATATTGGATTCATTTGTACAGGATTACAAGATGTGGCACGATGGGCCGATTGATATCTATCAATACAATTCAGAAAAAATAGATGCGCCGTTAGCCAATTCCACGGCCTTCTTCTACAAGATGAGAGTTTGTGATGTCAGCGGGAATTGCGCCGTCAGCGCCTGCCTGAACTTTACCACGAAAAAGACGCTGGTGGACTGTAAAACCTGCTCCACGACGTTAAACTTTCCCTTCACACCGCCGTCAGGAGCAGGCGTAACCACTCCCATGGGAAATATGAGTTTCACCATCAAAACGGCATCGGGATTGGAGGTCACTCTCGGAGCAAACGCGGGAGCCGGAACCCAGCTGAATCACACGGATGCCAAGAATTTCAATCTGATTGTGGAGAACCCCACTGATCTTAATGCCACTAACTGGAGAATAACCTTCATCAATGCCAGTGTGACGGGTAAACTCTCCACCGGCGTGTTGAATTATACTGGCGGAAGCGACTTGCAGTTCAATACGACCAGCAACTCCAGTTCCAATATCAAGTTTGTTGGCTTTGGCAGCAATAAATGTCAGGAGATCATCAATGCCTTCCGGCCAAAAAGAATAGAGATTGGGGTGCCGGGGAATTTTACAACTGAATTATGGCAGTGCGGTTCCCAGTTGACGAATTGCACCAATAAAGCGGCAAACGCAAGCCATCCGGCGAATGGAAGCATTGGTGTCGGCGGCTTGTTCAACGAGACGCTGAATATGACGCTCTGGGTAATACCGGCAGAATGGGGGTGCTAGAAACATGAAGAAAGTCTTGGCTTTTGTTGTGATTACGTTACTGTTGGTTTCAGTTGCCTTGGCAGCATTTGGACCATCAAAGCCGGCCTCGAGTTCATCCAGTAGTTCAAGCTCAAGCAGTTCTAGTTCCTCTTCTTCAAGTAGTTCTAGCGGCAGTGGTAGTGGAGGCGGCGGCAGCGGCTGTATCGCCGGCTATACTTTGGTGGGAGGAAAGTGCGTGAAAGTAGAGACAAAAGCTGTGTCCGAAAATCCGGAAGAGACTCCGGCAACAGCGGAAGAAGAGAAAGCGGCAGAAGCAGCAGCATCAACCGCTCCCGCACAAGCGAAACAGGCTGGAGAAGATGAAGAAGTCTTTGAAGAAGAGACTCCCATTGGTGAAACGTTGGCAAGCTTATCCTGGCTCTGGGTGACGCTGGCGATTGTGGGATTGATTATTGCCGTGGTGGTCTATCTCAATCGGATGAGAAGTTAGTAATGGTTCCGTTAAATAAAAGAAAGTGTTTTGCTTTTATTGAAGGGTTTGAATAACCTATCCAATTTGTCAAACCCTTCTATAGCGAAGGACATAAATAATCAATGAAATCTACGGATTTCAAGTCTTGTGCCTAGCCCAAGATATACAAAATTGTTATGTCCTTCGAATATAGTAAGTGACATTTGTATAAAAATTTAGGTCACTTACTATAAGTAGGATACCAACAGACAGAAATGATTGATAAAAGAGTTCTGTCTGTTGTATCTACAAAGGGCACAACAAAAAGATAAAATATTTGTGCCCTTTGGTAGACTTTGAATTTCGATGCAAACTAGGGGTTATTCAAAGTCCTCTATTATGATTTTTATACTATGAAGCCAAAAAGAGGTTATTTAGTAATACTAATTCTCTTGGTCATTTTAGTCCTCTTCATTAACGGGTGTCTCCAACCGGCTGAGCAAGACATCCAAAAATCTTCAATAGCTATTGAGGAGGAGTCACCACCAATCGAAGGAGAAGCCAATAATCAGGCTGCCGTAAATCCACCACAACAGGAAGCAACAGCCTACCAACCTGCCGTGCAAGAACCTAAAGTTCAAGAAAATAAAAATAACGACAAGTTCATCGTTGCCAATCCCTTTGATCTTTCCAAAATTTCTGCAATTTCTAAATTCAGAAGTTGCGCCGGCCATGATTATAGCGGTTTAAATGCCAACGGCGAGAAAGAAACACAGCGTTCTATGAAACATTACCTTAATGCCGCCGATTCTGTTGTAGGATCAAATGATAAAGTAAAAGTATATGCCCCATTTGACGGGAAAATTGCTTCCATAGACGATGATTTTGCCAGCTTTGAAGGCAAACAAAGAGGGCAGCAAATATGGCTATCTGGAGAATCTGCCGACGACTGGGTGTTTGTATTTTTTCATGTTGATCTTTTGCAATCAATAAAAAAAGATACCAGAGTAAAAGCAGGTCAGCATATCGGGTATGCTAATTTTGAAAACGCGCCAAATTTTGATTTTACTCTTAAAAAATTCGGCTTCTTTGGTCCAAATACTATTGAATCACCCTTTCTTCACCTGAGCCAAGAAGTAGTTAAGTTGTATACAGACAAAGGATTAGCTGTTGATAATTTTGTTATTCAAAAGAACGTGAGAGATGCAAAACCCTGTACTTGTACCGGCGAATATTGTTTCTTCCCTACCAACAGTCCGGAAAGTAATCCAGAAGATTGGGTGGTTGTTAAATAAAAATAATGAGATACCTTTTTATAGAATCTGATGATCCATTTCCTATGCAAAAAGAGGTCATCATCTTCTCCGTACTTTTTATTTTTCTTCTGAGCTGTGCTCCGCAATCGGTGCCTCCAGAGAAAGATATTCCTTTGGAACAAGTAAACTCCCAACCATCAGAAACGGTTCAGAACTTTCCAACACAAAAATCCCAAAGCCAAGATACTTCAAAAAATGAGGAAACCAACAAAACTCCCTCCAAAGAATTTCAAACAAAAGAAATTCTCACACCAGAAATCACCCTCACTCCCGAACAAAAACTCTGGAAACAACGTGTGGACAACGCCTTAGCACCAACCTTCTGTCCGCCGGTAGAAAAGCAAACCTATCCAGAAAACTATTATCTCGGTAAATTGACAGATACCCATTTACATATTCCTTCCATTCCAGATTGGCCAGCTGATGAAGATGCACAAATGAAAACAGAAACTCCCGAAGGCAGATTTGGCGGTCCACAAGCTTTACTTGGCTGGAATGTAAAAATAAGTGAGATTTCCTGTACTATTCAGCATGAAGGCACGCACAATAATTTTGCTTTCTTTCCTGTCTATGATGAAGAAATATCTGCCTATCAGCTAGAAATCTGGAACAAGACCATGCAACAGTACCCAGATGCTTTCACTCCCTTCATCATGTCTTCGGGCAATGATGATGAACCAAATGGATTTCCAACAGTAGACGCAAAAACCCTGCAGAAGATGCTTGCAGTGTACCCACGCCTCTTTAGTGGCTATGGGGAAATTGGCTTATATGCACGTGAAAATGGCGGTTCTCCTGAACTTCCTCCAGATGCAGCAAGATTGCAGGAGATTTATCCTCTGATTCGCAAAAATAATTTAGCAGTGTATTTCCATCTCGGCGACGGACATAAAGATAATTTTGAAAAAGTCTTAGAACAAAATCCGAAAATTACTTTTATTTTTCACGGCGATCAGCTTTCGATAGATGAAGTAGATGATGTTCTCAATAATCACCAAAATGTCTATTATGGCATTGATGATTTTTTTGGTGGGGCGAGAGATCTTTTTGAGATGTTCGTTGGCAAGAGCAAAGAAAAATATCTGGCAGCGGCAAATCAAAGGTTTAATTCCATTGTTGAGCAGGGAGTGAGTGACTGGAAATCTCTTATTGAAAAGCATCCTGATCGGGTTTTGTGGGGAATTGATCGGGGAGATGCAGTGTGGAATTATGATATAGATGTTGGACTGATGCAAGTAAAAATTGCTCGGGCATTTATAGGAAAATTAAATCCTGCAGTGCAGGAGAAATTTGCGTATAAGAATGCGTTAAGAGCGTTGGGAGATGGGGAAAAATGAAAAGAGAATTGATAATGATATTGATTATTTTACTTTCTGTTCCTTTTAGTTATGCAGAACTCCCCTGGCAGTTTGTCAATCCCGGTGCGGGCGAAATCGCGGAAATTACTATCTCGCCTTCCAATCCCAGCATCATGTACGTGGGCATGGAAAATAATGCGCATGCTTTGTACAAATCGGTTGACGGGGGAAAAACATGGAAACATATTTCCGGACCTGGAGACCATGCCAAAGATATCGCCGTCAGCCCAAAAGATCCTCAGAAAGCGTATGTGGCCATGTCAGAAAGTGTGCATACCACGGATTTAAGCATTACTCCTACTTCCAAAAGCATGTTTGACCGTCCCGGACAGCGGTATGGCGAAACCCAAACTGTGCTCAGTTCTGGAGTTTCGCCCGGCCCATCAGCACGTTCTTTTTCCAGTTTTGAAATCTTTGAACAGGATGAAAATATCATCTATGCTGCTCTCAAAGGAGGCAGTTACGGTCCTATCAATTTTGGCAACGGAATCAAACCAATTCTCTATAAAAGCGTGGATCGGGGTGCAACCTGGAATAAGCATGAGATGGATGTTGATGAAATCGATGTGCTGGCAATTGATCCCAGGAATCAGGACCATATTTACCTTGGTACGGGCGAAGGTATTTTTGTCAGCAGAGATTCAGGAAGGACTATAGAAAAACTGTACTTATTTAGCTAAAGTGTAGCCTGTAGCATAGAATATACATTTTTATCCTGCTTCTGCCATGTGGAAATTAAGCTCATCATTACCTCATAATTTCTCTTGCCCATATCACTTCTTAAACAGCCAATTATCTTACG
>JACPND010000007.1 GCA_016185625.1 Candidatus Woesearchaeota archaeon
AGGCACTGTCCGTTTTGTGAGTGATGTGCCAAGTGTGCAGTGAGGGAGAAAGTATAGATGACTTTGAATAACCCATCATTTGCATCGAAATTCAAAGTCATACTTAGAAGGGTTTGAACTATTAAGATAGGTTATTCAAACCCTTCTATAAACGCAGCGAGATGCCGCGAAATCACTACGATTAATCCACCCGAACTGCGGCACATCACTCGCTTTTTGGATAGTGCCAGTCAGAAGGAGAATAATTCATTCTCATTTTTATGAAAACCTTTAAAAAACAACATCCAATATCTCTTTCCATGAGCCTGTAGTCCAGCGGCTAAGATGCCACCCTCACAAACCTTTGGGCAAGCCAAATGTTTGATCAAAATTCGGTCAAGTGGGAAATTTCTCACTTTGTTCGAAAATCCCACGACACACGTCATGTCCATAATGGTTAGAGAGTGGTGGAGATCGCCGGTTCGAATCCGGCCAGGCTCATTTTACAAATTCCACGCCGGGTAAATTTTCAAATTTCCGATCACCGGTAAGAAATTTTATTCCGTTTTCCTGAGCATAGATATACCCGATACAGTCAGCAAAGGAAAGATCATCTGCTTTTTTTTCGTATTTAAATTGCATGGCTTTCCAGATGATGGGAGAGGGAATATCCACCACCAACTTCGAGAGATAGGCCAGGTACTCTTTGGCCTCTTCCTTGCTCCGTACAAAATGATAGATCAATTCAATGATGTTTAACTGACAAAGAACGACCTCGCCCTGCTTATACGGCTCATAATGGGGATTGCCCTGATGTATCTCTACTAAAGCATACGTATCGTAAAAAAATTTCATTTTTTCCAGATCTGTCTTAACTCATCTTTAAATGCCTGCGTGCTCTTTTCTCTTTGTCTGCATTTCCCAAAAAAAGGCGATAAGTCTGCTTCTTTTTCTATTTGCACCAGAACAGTGTCTCCTGCAGAAAGGCTTTCCTCGTCCACAAATTCCTTAGGGATGATTATTCCCAAAGAATCTCCCCATTTCCTTACAGTTGCCTCAATGGTCATAGATTATATAGAAATATAATTTATATTTAAAGCTTTCGGCATAAATTTTGCGGGCGGAGAAAGTCCGGCCAGGCTCATTTTTTAAAGGAAATTATTTAAATATTCATCTATTTAAGAGGGCATTATGATGCAAATATTATCTCCCAAAGAAGTAGAAGAGGAACGTTGTCGTCTGCTCGGTGTTTCCAGCCTTTCTGATGTTGTTCAAAGTAAAATACCCGCTTCCGAACTAGAACTGGCTTTAAATCAAATGGCTGTTGGAAAAAGTCCTTACCACTGTTTTCATTATGCCAATGTTAAAGCAGGAATCAACGCTGAAAATTATGTTGAAGAGATGATTGAATACGAGGATTTAGTTATAAGCTACGATAAAATAAGACAATATCTATTACTAAATCTGGACTCTCCTTCAAGAAAAATTACAGTAAAATCTCTCTCTGACCATATCTTTTCGGTTGCACTCCCTCTCAATCCAGATTCCTGCTCTCGTGATAGCAATATCGTAATAGTGTCTTTAGATCTTCGGTGGAATATGCTTCAGATAGAACTTCCATGGTCTCTGGACTTTGAACGGTCAGAGATAGAAGTAAAGGATAATAAGGCGGATTGTGATGCAAAAAATCCGTTTCATTATATGCCTCACGAAACCACCGCCTACCGTCTGCGCTAAATGTCCCTCCACTTCACCAAAACACTTTCCGAATCATTTAAAGATATCGACGTCACTGACTATCACCACTTCTTCATCCATGACGTTGAAGAAGAACGCACCGTTCTCAATGCCGATGCCCTTATCGAAACTTACGGCCACGCCAAATGGCAAATCATAGATTTAGTCAATTCAAAATATAGCACCACCCTAAAAGACAAATTTGACCTTTACCACTGGCTCAACCATAACGCATCCGACGAAGTCGCCTATTTCCTCAACGAAGCCGGCTCCAACTGCCTGAATTATGCCGAATACAAAATCCCTGCGAAATTCCATCTCTGGCTGGGAATCAAAGGCTTTCTCATTGGGATAGAACAGGCTGGCGCTGGCTTTAACGCACAAGAAGTCATGGCCAGGAATCAAAAGCAGAACGAAGGCGCTGGCTTTTCTTTCTTTCAGAAATGCAAAAATACCATTTTCTTTGACGATTATCAAAATGCAAGAATAATCTTTATGCAACAAATTTTACCAAATCCAGCTGCGGATCGTACTTTTCTTCCTTAAACCGCTCAATATTGGTGGTGAAGCAGCGCTCATAGCCGTCCGCTATAACTTTCTTCCATAATAGATTTTCAATCTCGGTGTGATTCAGCCCATGTTTGGAATGCCGTCCTGATTCCCCTTTCACCACCATCACTGCCTGATAGCGCAGTTTATCAACGAAATCCATCATCTCTTTGGTGGGAATGACAAAAGGCAGGGAGTGAATATTCTTGTTGTCTTTCTCATACTTCTTCCGTACATCATGCAATGCAGCAATTTCATGCGGGCAGAAAAAGTCTTCGCGGCAGCCTTTTCCCGGCGCTTTCTTTCTCCGGTCACTGCGCTCGCTTTTATCTTCGCAATAACAGTTGCCGGCCATTTCCCAGACTAAGCTATACGAAAGAGGATCTTCTGCTGCCAACACCGGCACATCGGTTAATTTCACTCGGTACGTCTGCCCTGGTCGTGACCGTGACGGAACACGCATCATCTCTCCAGTTTCATAAGCAAACTCCCTCATCACCGGCTCAATTAAATCAGTGAAGTCTGTCTCCATTTGTTTCAAATATGTGCCGATGTTTGTTCTTCGGATATACTTTTCGTAACGGTCAATTTTTTCTTGCCGTTCCTTTTGTTCATCCGCTGAAAGTTCCACATCCGTCCCTGCTTTTTTCTTCGTTCGCAGTTCCTTCCGAAACGTAGGAATGAGCAGCTTATAGGCAGATACGTTCTGGAACGCACGCAGTTCTGCTCCCTGAATCGCGCGGTACAGCGAGACAATTCGACGGTGACGATCTTTTCCCCACCAGGCATAGCAGGATAATGTTCTTTCTGTATCTTCTTCCTTCTGTTCGTGGAGGAGATTAAATGCATTTCCCATCACTTTTTCCGGATGCCATTCGTGTTCTTGTTTTGCTGTTGCGGAAAGTTTTCCCTTCTGTGCTTTACCTAAAATTTTTTGTCGTACGGCCGCACTATCCAGCAGCACCAGTGTGTCCAGCGAATAGACCACGACTTTCCGCGCTTCCGCAGCATTAATGCGGTAATTGCCGGGAATAATGATCAATCCTTCTGCGTCGGCGATACGTTCTACTGCGGCCATCGAATCTTGCGTATATGTTCCGGCCAGCAAACCGTCCAAATCACCTTCTTTGGTGGCGACGGTTACTTTCTGTTCACGTGCCAATTGTCGGACATCGTTGATGGTGATGGGGGTTTCTTTCTCTTTTTCTTTCTCAATGTATTGCCGGAGAATCGCTGCTGGTTCGGGCAATTCGAAATAATCTTTTCGATGACGGGAAAGGTCGATGATCATGGTTGCAATCGTAACCCTCTTATTTATAAATTATACTCCTTTTTAGGAACGCCATGTACACTATCAAGCAGCTTCCCGAAGACTTCCTCGTCCGGGAAATCAGCACTGTCCAGATCAAGCCCTCCGGCAGATACCTTTATTTCCGACTGCAAAAACGCCATAGGAATACGTTAGACGTCATCAGAGAACTGGCGCGCATCTTCCACATCAAGGAAAAGCAAATCGGCTTCGCCGGCAATAAAGACAAGACTGCCGTTACTGAACAACTCTGCTCTATTTCCGATATCGGT
The DNA here is from genome assembly GCA_016185625.1 of Candidatus Woesearchaeota archaeon. Classification (GTDB taxonomy): domain Archaea; phylum Nanobdellota; class Nanobdellia; order Woesearchaeales; family GW2011-AR9; genus JACPND01. Next base: position 3,847 of record JACPND010000007.1, read on the forward strand.
AAAGAACGCCTCAGCAGCATTACCATCAAAGATGTCACTCTCACTATCGTTGGTTATGGTGATGAGCCCATTTCGTTGGGCGATCTTGCAGGCAATGAATTTGAAATAACTGTCCGAAATCTTGATGATCTGGACACTGATGGGGACATAAAACCGACACACTATCTTCCCAATTATTTTGATGAGCAGCGATTCAGCACTAACAATATTTCTGTTGGAAAAAATATCATCCAGAAGCAATTCATGGGAGCAGTTGCCATCATCAACCATCCTCTTAGCCATGAATATCTTCAGCGCCATCCGGCAGACTATGTCGGAGCACTCAAAAAAATACCTCTCCGCTTATTGCGCCTCTACGTTAATGCCTATCAAAGTTATCTCTGGAATGAAACGCTCGCGGCCTTTCTTGAAAAATACGGAACGGCACCTAAAAAAATTACGAATTCTCATGGATCGCTGGTTTTTGTGGATGATACAGAGAAGTTCAAAGATCTGGAAATACCCTTAATCGGATTTACCACCATAAATACAATTCCTGAGATTCAAGCCATCATCAATACAATAGTAACGAAGGAAAACATCACCTACAGTGACTTCATCATCAAGGCCATTCCGGAAATCTCTGCCGAGGGCGAACTTCGTCCGGCCTTTGTCGAAGTCACCGATCTAAAAATAGGGAATTTAGAAGATGACGACCTCCATCACGGAAAAAAGAAAATCAGAGTGAGCTTCACCCTGCCAAAAGGGAGTTATGCGACGATGCTCATCAAGGATCTTCTGAATCATCAGAATTAGGCACTATCCGTTTTGTAGGTGGGGCTTGGCCAGAAGTGTGCGCTGAGAATTACTTTTGCTTGCAGGGAGTAGTAGGTGCGCCACGTTGATAACTCAGCGGTTCTTCATCGAATGGAAAATCCAAAGGCGCACGAAGCACACGGCCTGCCATCACTCACTCACGAGATGAGGCAACGACCTCATCTGTGCACAAGTGAAGTCGTTGCCTTTCGTCGGTGTTCTTTCTCTTACTTTAAAGCAGAAGTCCTTAGATAAAGTGCTCTTAATCATAGTAAGCCTTTCGGCAGGAGCCTTATTTGGTGATGCTTTCATCCATCTTCTTCCGGAAGCCGCGGAAGGAGGATTTGCACTTTCCATCTCGTTGCTGACTCTTCTGGGAATTGTAACCTTTTTCCTGCTGGAGAAAATAATCCACTGGCAGCACTGTCATATTCCAGTACAAAAGCACACTGAGATGCAGCACGTTCATCGGCTGGGAATCATTAATCTGGTAGGAGATGGCCTGCATAATTTTATTGATGGGTTAGTCATTGCTGGCAGTTACCTCATCAGCCTGCCGGTGGGAATAGCCACCACTATCGCGGTTGTTTTTCACGAAATCCCGCAGGAAATTGCTGATTTTGGTGTCTTGCTCTATGCCGGTTTTTCGAAAAGAAAAGCCTTATTTTTTAACTTCCTTTCTGCGACCATAGCTATCCTGGGGGGACTTGTTGGATATGCTGTGGGAGCAAGTTCAGGAGGATTCATCAATGCTCTTCTGCCTTTTACAGCGGGAGGATTTATTTACATTGCCGGTTCAAACCTGATCCCGGAACTCCATAAAGGGTGTGACTTTAAAGCGAGTGTCTGGCATGTTCTTTCATTTATTGTAGGTATTGCCCTCATGCTAGCCTTGAGATTCATAGAGTAATACTTCAGTAACCTGAAGTTCAGCAAAGTCGTCTTGGCCGTTAACTTTGACGAAAATCAGATGTTTTGCCGTCAGAATATCGCTTTAGACAGCAATAATTTTCGTATCTGTTCCTGTACCATACCTTAGCAAAGTTAACATCTTGGCCTTGATGACGACTTTGCTGGAAGTATTACTTCCTAGAATAAGATTTAAATATGTAATGGTCTTTTTCTGCGTAGAAGGGAGAGCTAGGCTGGCGCGCTAGTCCTGCGTTGTTACCGTGAACGGACTTTACACGGAGCCGAAGCCCAAAGAAGGGCCCATCAGGTTTTAATGGTCCGAAGTTGTCTTCGTCGACGGCTTGTCCTCTGGGATGGCCTTGACGGGAACCAGGTCAGATCCGGAAGGAAGCAGCCTTAACCTTTAAGCACCATGTTCAGGGGGTCGCAGGCCTGAGAAGCACTTTGGGTAAACCGTTAGGGCAGGATGGTTTCGACTGCGGGTGTGCCCCTAATTTACTTAAAAACATATAACAAAATTTATATAGTTCAGAGACTTTCTTCTAAGAATGGAAAATCTTAATGTTTCAGAGCTTTATGGATATAAAAAAGTAATCTTTTGGCTGATGATTCTTTCATTATTGATAGGGGTTCTTGGGGCTATTGGGATTTTTCTGCAATGGTTCTTTTGATTGTTGTGCGTTTCTTAGGTTTATCTTTGGCTACGTTAAGTTTTGTGTATTCTGGCGTTATTTGCGGGTTTGATTTTTTCTCTGTCATGTCATTTAGCGACGGTATCTTGGCTTTGGTCTTTGAAAATATTTTAAGCCATTAAAAATATAAATATTCTTTCTGATTATTTGAAAGTGTTAAACGTTATCTCTAGTACATCCTCAACATCATAAATCCCTTTCTCCGCCAATTCCATTACATACTTCCCCTTCTCTTTTGAACTCCAGAACTGAAATGGCCGGAAATCCCTTTTAATCTCTACAATCCTTCCTGACGTATCCACAATCAGCACATCTATCGGAAAAAACACGCCCATCATGTGCAAAGAAATTTTCTGCTCTCTTGGGAAAACCATCAGAAGATTCTGCTTCTTCCGGAACATCAATCCACGCATCCATGAAGCGGGAGTTTCTGCTCTCACTTCTTTTTCTGAAATAATTGTCCTTCTCGTCTTATTCCGGATCATAAACAAGAAAAAATAAGCTGAGCATTAAAACTTTACGCTTTCTTGAATTCAGCAGCGATGTCCGTAAGATCCAAGTGTCCGAGGAATACACCGCGGCAGCAGTAGCGTTCCAGTCCTAGGGAATCTAATGCTTTCTTGCGGGTATCGCCTTTTTCGACACGCTCTTTGTACTCTTCCCACAAATGGCCGATTGGTTTTCCACAGCTGAAACATCGAATTGGAATGATCATGGTGCCTCCTATCTGTACGATTTCTGCCTTTTCGCCCGTGCCTTGGAATCGTTGGGCTTTCTGGTTTCCTTGCGCCGCACATCGGCAACCAGCAATAAGCGGTCATATTCATCAAATGTTTTCTCTAGTCTGGAATCGTACTCCACCAGCGCGCGGGCAATGGCTACACGAACCGCATCGGCTTGTCCATTCACGCCGCCGCCATTGACACTGACAGCAACATCTAGTTTTGTGCTAATATCCTCGGCCAGAAGCAGCGGCTCCATCACGCGCAATTGGGAAACATGATCCATCCAGTTAGGCAGTGAGATGCCGTTAATCATCACCTTCCCTTTTCCTTCCTGAAGCGTCGCCCGAGCTATGGCCCGTTTTCTTTTCCCTTTGGTTTGGATGATTTTTGCCATTTGATTATGAGATTACCATATTATTCATTATTATTAAATTTTGCCGCCTAAATGCTTGCATATTTCTCCGACGGTAACGTAGTTCAAGGAAGGCAGCTTCTGCACACTCGCTTTTTCTAATCTGATCTTCTCTGCATCCTGTAATCCCGGCGGAACACCGATATAACACATCACCCGACGCCAGGCTTCCTTTCCCCGGTTCACTTTCCAGGGCAGCATTCCGCGGACAATGCGCCGTACGAATCGGTCTGGTAATCGTGATAAATCCTGGCTCTTGAGGGGATATCCACCCCGATTGAACCGCTGTGTCTGTCTGGCAAACGTCTGCACTTTTGTCCCGCTGATGACGACTTTTTCACAGTTGACGATATTCACGTCCTCTCCTAAAAGTGCATCCTTGGCTGCTGCCGAAGCCAGCCGCCCTAAAATCATTCCCGCACCATCGTAGATTTTCATCCTAAAATCCTCACGCCTTTCCCATCAGGGTTTTTATGCAATAGTTCTTCAATCGACATGGCTGTTCCCTTGGCCGCCACAATTTTGCTCCGTGCTTCGGCGGAAAAGGTCATCGCTGCAACTTGTACTTTTTTATGCAGCTCACCGACGCTTAATACTTTCCCCGGAACGATTACCGTTTCTCCATCGCGTGCGTATTTTTCTATTTTATAGATATTGACGATTCGGCGCTGCCGCGTGGGCTTCAGCAGGTCTTCTTCGATACGCTTCCAGAAATTGCTCTGGTGCGCCTTCTCGCCTACTTGCTGGAGCAGGAGTTGCAGTTGATAATTGGTGGGACCGGTGCGCTTCGTCATGTTCAGATGAGATTTTCCATCTCCTCCGCTTTTTGCATCAAGATGTCGGCTGCCTGAGAGAGTATTTCCTTGCAGCTTAATTGTCCCCAGCTTTCGATCGTAAATAAAAAGTTGTCAGTTTCTTCGATGGCGATTTCCGGGTCAAGATCGGCAATAAACTCATAACTTTGCCATTCATAGAGTTTTTCCTGATCGACAGCCAGTCTTCCGCTCTTGACTTCAAAAACGCCTTTGGGAGCCAATTTCACAATCGCTTCCGGATCTTTGACTTTGCCGATTTTTAATTTTGGCTCATGCTGATACCAGGCCCAGCCGGGGCACCATTTGGTATGTTCTTTTCCTAGTCCCAGAACTGCCGTCATGGTGCAGTCAATTTTCTGCCTGGCGATAAGTTTGACAATCGGCATCTTTTCATAAACAAAAGTGCATTTGGGATCGGCGCTTTGTGCTTCTTCAGCATAGACGTAGCCTTTTTTGCTGGCTTTGAGCGTTATTTTTAGTTCACAGCGCGCGCAGCCTTGGCCTTCACATTTGCATTTGGATTTTAATTCATAACTTTTCAGATCGGTTTTGATAGGGATCAATCCCAGGCGAAGGGAGACCATTTCGTCATAGAGTGCAGAACTATTATCACGGAATTCCACGTCCTCTACTGCCAGCGTAGGAACTTCTTCAATGATCAGGCGGCGGATGGTATTCGCAAATATTTCATCTCCGCCTTTAAGCAGAAATGTAAACTTGCCGCGCTTGCGTTCATCTTTGATTTTATCGAGTTTGATTGCCATTATACCCTTCTCCCTCTCCGGCCGCCTTTCATCCGGCAGCCATTATGCGGTTCTGGCGTCACTTCTTCAATTTTTCCGATCCTGAAGCCTGATCGTGAAAAAGCCCTGATTGCGGCTTGTGCTCCTGCTCCCGGGTTGCCAGGCCCATTATGGCCGCCGCGCGCCCGCACGCGAATGTAGAGTCCGGTAACGCCCTTGTCGCGGATGATTTCTGCAATTTTTTTCACCGCCCCCATCGCTGCCGTCGGAGAACTTTCCAGGCGATCCTGCTTGACGATCTGTCCCCCGCTGGAGCGGGCAATTGTTTCCATGCCGGTGACGTCGGTAACCGTAATGATGGTATTGTTATACGTCGATAAGATATGAGCTATCGCCCAGCGTATCCTGCCGCTGGTCATTTGCTGCCGTGGAATTTCATCACTTGCTTGCTTCATGTTTCACCCTACGAACTGGATACTTCATCCTGCGATTCTGATGCGCTTCTGAAACCGGTCTTGGTTTTGGTTCCTTTTTCTGTATCGCGATGCGCTCCGGATGTGTTTCAGAGGCCAGAGTTGAACCCGGCCTGACAGTTATTGCTATTTCTTCTTCCCGTGAAAGTAAATACGATGGCGAGGTGATTTGTTTTTTTCCCACGATGATGTGCCGATGGGTGATGAACTGCCGCGCCTGTTTCATGCTTCTGGCAAGATTCTTGCGGAAGACCACGCTTTGCAGCCTGCGCTCCAGCAGGTCTTTGACCTGTAAACTGAGCACGTCGTCCAAGGGAGCGTTTTGCGGGAGCAGTCCCAGCCGGAATACTTTACTCATCAGCATCTCTTTTTCTTTCTGGCCTTGTACGGTGGTGTCGGCAATCAGCCGCTTGGCCATATTCTTGTATTTCTTGAGCACGGAGGCGGCAATCAGGATTTCCTTCTTCTTGACGAGCCCAAATTCCTTTATCAGCGCACTACCTTCTTCAATAGCACTTTTGATCCAGGGATGCGCCGGCGGCGTGTACTTTTTCTTTAAGCGTTTAATATCTCCCATATTTACTTACCCTTCTTTTCTTCGGCTGCTGCAGGAGCGGTTTCTTTCTTCTTTACCACACCTACAACTTTACCTTTATTCTTCCTGAAGTTGGATCTGGTGCGCTGTCCTCTGACCGGCTGGCCATGGATGTGGCGCACGCCCACATATGATTTGATTTTCTTCTGGCGCTTGATATCATTGTCTACGGTAAACGTGAGAGTGCCGGTAAGAAAGTGCGTATCCGCTCCGGTGTCATAATCTTTTCGTCGGTTGAGCATCCAGGGGGGGAAGTTATATTTTGCAGGATTATTGACAATCTCATTTAGTTTTTTTATTTGCTCGTCGTTCAGCGTTCCGGTTTTGGTGGTTTTGTCGATGCCTGCAGTCAGGCAGACGCTGTCGGCAAAATTAATGCCCAGGCCCTTAATGCCCGTCAGTGCCAAGTGGATTTGTTTCTGTCCGGGAAGATCGACATTAGCGATACGCACAATATGCTTAAACGATGCAGGTAATGGTCCGGGGTGAGTTTCTAGCATTTTTATACTCTAATATGGCACCGAGAAGGCACGATGGCTCTTATGAGTCCTAAAAGCGCGTGAACTCGGACTGTTATCTACCTAAAAACAGGGGTTCATTTATAAAGATTACGTTTTTGAGTAATACTTCAGCATCCTGAAGTGAAGCGTTACCGTCTTCTCGCCTCTGGATGTTTTTATCGAGGACAGACATCTCCGTAAGAGACAACCCTCTGTCTGTTCGCAGTAAATGTTGAAGAGGCTCGACCTGATGACGGTAACGCTTCATATTGCTGAAGTATTACGTTTTTGAGTAATACTTCAGCTTCTTGAAGTTAGAAGCTCTGCTATCTTCTCGCTTTTGACGTGTTTCTCGATAACTGACATTTCCCTGATGGAGCATCCCCTTTGTCAGTTCGCAGTAAACCATGAAAAAGCTCAACCTGAGGATAGCAGAGCTTCAGAAAGCTGAGGTATTACGTTTTTGAATTTTTTGGCAGTTGTATCTCCAATCGTCTATGAAATCAGAGCTGTTGAAAGATGGATAGGCAATTTTAATCTCTCTATCCTTTCCGCCAAATCCAAAGTAATTTCTTCTCCCTTCGACATCTTCTGGGACTCAACCCGCAGAATCGGATTCTCGCCTGCAAGCATTCGATAGGATTCCATAAACTCAGGATCTGCAATTCCGTATTGTTCATAAAACCTCAAAAAATCATCGATGGCACTAGAAGATTCTGGGAGCGTGTATAATGGCTGTCTCAATACCAGTTGGTTAAAATTAATTGCAAAATGCTCCAAAGTGCTGTTCTCTTTCACGTTTAACGCAGAAGATTGCTGCAATTGTTCCATAGACCAAGCGCCCACCAGTATTGCGTAGTCGAAGTGTATCGCTGACGCTGCTGCGATGTCTGCGCCGCTCACCAACGTTTTCTTTTCCGTATTGAAGTTGTGCCAAATGCCATAGCCCAGAAGTAGGAGCAAGTCGTGCGTGCTTTTGAGTACGGCAAGGTTTAATCTACGGTCGTAGCAGCTTATACGGGCGCCATTATCGTATTGCAATCGAAATCCAGAATGCAGCAATTCTTCAGCGCAGGCTCCCGGCAGCAGGTCCAGAATGCGGTTCGGTTCCAGTTCATCTTCTAAATCTTCTCGTGGGCGGTGTGATTCGGCATCCACAATTCTCGTCTTATGTGCATAGTTCAGATTCCACTTTTTCACCAATGCCGCCGTCGCCGGGTTCATAATTGACGCAAGAATGAGGCGAACTTTATAAATATTTTGTACCTAAATAGTAGATAAAATTAAAGTGGGGGCTTCCGAAATGTGCCAAATTAGTATTGTTTATGATAGGGGATTCTTCCACGCTAAAACCGAAGAGCTACAAGATTGATTATTGCCAATTAGATTTTATTTAGCGTCATTAAAAAAGAATATTAAACAACATCAAAATGTGACACTTCGGGGGCTTCTGATGCTCTGCCGGGCAACAGTGATGGCGTGTGTTCCGCGGGGGCCGCTGCACATTGAATAACTATCGACGCTCGCTTCCCCTGTGCCAGATTTTCTGCTTCTGTTTTGAGCGGTTCGAGTTGTCGACGCTGCGGTGTCGGTTCGAGTGCCCGGTACAAGGCGTTCAGTAAATTCTCGTCGGAAAAACCGCGATTGCGCACAGTATTCAGCAGTTGCTGTAGTGCATTCTGGTTGTACCACTGAACATCGGCGATCACCCGTTCTGCATCATTGGAACCGCTAAAAGCGCCCTTTCCCGTAAGCAATTCATAGGCCACAAGTCCAAGCTGGAAAATGTTAATCGCTGGAGTAAGCTGTTCTACCCTTACTTGCTCCGGTGATAAGTACATGAGCGTTCCGATGATAGTCTCTTTTGGACGGTCAAGATCTTTTACGAGCCTGCTCCACTCAGTTGGGAACCCTTCCTGAAAAATCACGCCTTTCCGTCGCTGGGCAATGCCAAAATCAATAACTTTGGCGGTTCCGTGGCCGGGAACATCTTTTTTTTGATACAGGATATTTTCTGGTTTAACATCACGGTGGATGATGCCTTCCAATGCACAATGTTTCAGTGCGGTGGCACTATCCGCAATAATGCGTCCAACATCGGCAACATCAATTCCCCCGCTTAGCATATCCGCTGAATTTTCGCTTTTAAAATATTCTATTGCGATTTCCGAGAACAACTTGCCGTCAGCAACGTAAAACCGCTGACCGCGATAGCCAATCACGTGTGGATCGCCATTCAGGAGCTTCAACGCTTCCCGTTCGCGAATCACGGCACCCAGTCTAAACAGTTCCATATGTTTCAGTTGCAGCTGGTGCTCTCCTAATCTCAGGTTGTCTGCTTCTAGATAGGCGATCTCGGCAGGCGGCACAACTCCTTCTCTGTACCCAGTGACACCTTCTCTATACCCAGTGACATTAAGAATTAACGACCGCTTTGCAGCGTATGATTCACCTGTCATCGGATTAAATACTTGATATACTCGACCCCATCCGCCCCGGCCGATTTCCTTCTCTTCGATGTATTTTAGAGCGTCCGGACTAGGCCAGTCCTCCGACGGCTGTTGCTGGTATGGAAAGGGTGTTTTTGTGTTCATTTTATCTCTTAAAAAGGGTATTTATTTATAAATGTTTCTGTTTTTATCACTTTAAAGTTGTCACACCTAGCTTTTTTTTCGTTGTTCAAAGGCTACCAGTCAGTCACCACAAATGCAGTTCCTGCGGTAACAATAGCCGGCACATTTGATCCTACCTCTGATGGTAGAATTGGCTGCCAGGTGTATTCTTCACTATCCTGAGATTTCCACACTTGTAAAGCTCGTTCTACCGTCTGGAGTGAGTCGTAGGTAAGTCCGTTGTATCTGGCTCGTAAACTGCGTAATTCACGAAGATCTTCCACTATCCTTCGCCTGCTCCCCGTGGCGCTTCGACTCCTGGCTGCCAGTTCCAGTTCTCCTAAATGGTAGTGCAGTTCCAAAGCATTTTCGGCGCTTCGTTCTCGTTTCTCCGTAAAGCCAACTCCATTGGTCACCACTTGTTCAATCAAGCCAATGTATGTTTCTTTCCCTGCCATAGTACCTTCTCTGAAATATATAATATATATGTAATCTATGCGCTGGAATGCTACCTATTTAAAAGCTTTATGTGCCAAACTTTGTGAGCGCCCTGCTACTCTTCAGAAACCGGAAGGGAAATAAGATTCTCCGGAGAAGAAGCAGCCCTTGTCGTCTCTTCTTTTTTCTCTTCCTCTCTCATCTCTTCTTCTTTTTTCTGTCTTCTTCTCTTTTTTTTCTCTTCCTCATCAGACTTTTCTTCCCGATGCCGGCGCCATTTTAAAATCGTATAATTCGCCGGATTCTTGATCCGTGAACAGAAGGAATCCGGCCGGCAGACGCCTATACCTTTGTAATATGCCTCATTATTACAATTTGGCGGCAAGCGTTCTCCGGCGGTAAAATGGGCCAATTGTCCTTTGATATATACTTCCCGCAGCGGCTCCCTGTTTTTCTCTGCATTCCACTTCCGCAAAAATTCTTCAATCTCTGTTTTGCTCCAACCCACCTTTCCTAAGAAATTGGCCATGCAGAATACGGCCCGCTTCTTGCCATCGTCCAGGCCCTGCAAGATTAATTTCATGCACGGCGGAAAGAAATCTTCCGTAATCGGGCTTTGGATGACCATTTCCTCTGCCTGTCTTTTCGGGACATCTTCCGGTGGCACTTTTATTTCATAATCCATGGCCTGCACTAACAGGCGGCGGGCGCTTTCATTAAGGATATTCCGTTCGAGAAAGACAAACATCGGCGTAAGTATCTTCTCCGGCGCGGCCATACTCTTTTCAAATTCGAGTACGCGATCCGGATCGATGGGCAGGCTCACCAATCCTGATTTCTCATGCAGGCTATAGGGCATGCGGTACAGGTGGCGTGATGCCAGCAGGATGGTGTCAATCTCCAGGAATTTTTCCACATCCAGTTTTGGTACGGAAATTCCCTGTATGGTCTCATATCTGATAATATCTTCCTGCCGGACTTTTTCTTTGATGTTGCTGATATTTTTTTCAAAAGTTAAGATCTGCCTTCCTAATTCTTCTTTGATATTCTCTTTGATATACAACGCCATTTTTCGCGGCGCCTCGGGAAAAAGATCTTTGGTCAGAACATTGCCCACTTTCTGCGGAAAGGCTTCAAACGGCACGCCGATATGGAACCCTTTATTTCCGGAATACTTGACCGAAACATCTTTCACTTCGCAATATCTCAGGAACTTGACGATCAAGTCTGCACAGATCCGGCTGTATTCCATCACTGCGCAATCGATGTCCAATACCAAATCCCAGCCGCTGCGCAAGGCATCTAAATCTTTTTTACTGGAAGTACTGCTTAACGCCAAGGGATTCTGCCAGCGTTCCTCGCTCGCATGAAAGGAAGTGGCGTTTCTCAGCGCCAGTTCGATGATGTCTCGGGGATAACTCAGCACATCCGGCCGCTTGCCGAAGGTTTCAGTATATCGCACGCCTACTTCCTTATCGCGGGCATGCTCTACGATTGCGAGCTGGATATCTGGCCGCTTGTAGAATTTCAGGCAGGTGCTTTTATCGATGGGCATAACGCAGTTAAGAGGGCAGGTACTTTAATTATTTTGTTGTTGGATAAGGTATATTTACTATTCTAAAGAATGAACTATGTTTCATAAGTCATTTAAAAAACCTTTTCTCGCAGGAGAGCATGACTGATGAATCTAAAGGAATAGTCCATTTCGGAATCAATGATGTTTTTGATGTTCAGACTAAAAAACAGTATTATGATCATTTAATGATTATTGGCGGTTGTGGACGAGGTACGTACGAAAATGGCTTCGCTCCTGATTTTCAAAGGAAAATGAAACAGTTTGATCTGTTAATGAAAGAAAAAACGCCTATTGATTTAGGTAACGGAAAAGTAGAAGCAATGTCTCCAAGGGATCTCAAGTGCCGGTATGATGGGCATAGTTTGGGTGAAGACGTAGACGCAGCCTATAGATATGTATCATTAGATGTAAGGATAGGTCCGACTTCATTCCAGGAATGGAAGCAGGATTATAATCGCTCCCCCGAGCAGGCGGCGGCTTTACAAAGTTTAGGATTAGAACAACATGCTGATAAAGGATTCTATCTCTCCAATGGATTAGGTGCAGTGGTTCTGACTCTGACCCGAGAAAAAGATGTGGTCGTAGGAGTTCGCCAAAGCGATTCATATGATGGAGCAATTCATGGAGCAGCAGGATGGATGACGTTTAATCAAGACTTCTCCCAAATTCATCCCCAGCAAGACGCCTACAGAGAACTGCAGGAAGAATTGAATGTAAAACCAGAAGAAGTTTCTTCACTGACACTCATTGGTCTGGTAGCCTATCCCAAGACGCTGGAAGCTGATTTTGTGTATGTGGCACAGACTACAAAAGAGAGGGAATATTTTTCAAGCGGGAAATGGAAAGATTCTGTCGATGCCCGAGAACATCGTGATCTAGTTTTATTATCTAATTCTCAAAAGATAGGACAACTGGTGAACGAGGGAAAAATTCCAGACTCTCCAGAAAAGAAATATGATGTTCTTCCATCCACAAAATATGGGTTGAACGTCCTTGCTGAACATCATTTTTAAGATGACTCTCAATAAATCCTGCTTTTTTTTCGACATCGACGGAACACTCATTGATTTTCGCCAGACTTGGGAACAGACCTATAATTCTTTATACCAAGAGCATCATGGTTTCACACTAAATGCTCCGGAAATGAAAAGTATGTTTGGCCCGCCGGAAGCGGAAGGCCATGAGAAGATTCTTCGTGGACGAGGATTGTATACTGAAGAAGGCGTCCAGCAACTCGTGGCCGCAACCGAAACAGCTATGCTCTCTACTCTGGGGCAAACCAAAATAGAGCCACTGCCAGGAGTTATCAACACACTGAATGAATTACAGCGACAACACGCGACGCTCGCCTGTTACACTGGAAATCAGGAGTCCATTGCCAAAGATCTTCTGAAGGCTTCTTCGTTAGATTCGTATTTCGAAGTATTGGCCTGGTCTGATGCAAAAACAACCTCTCGCCATCAGGTACTCCAGCAAGCGGTGGACAAGTTAGCAGCAAGAGGAAAAGTATTTGAGCCGAGAAACTGCTATGGCATTGGTGATTCTCCGTCAGACATCACAACGGCGCATGCCTTCGGCTTCACTGCGGTGGCGGTGGCGACAGGACCTTATAAACGAGGGGAGTTGGAAAGATGCAATCCGCATTATATACTCAATAACATGACGCAGTTTCAAAAGACTCTTTTCCTTTGATGAAAAATTGATGGTTGTTGTCGCCACTAATTACATCATTCATAAATCTTAAATATGCAATTGTTTCCTTCAGAATGGAATGAAAGAATATGCTTATGAAAATGGGAAGTCGTTTTCTCTGGGGGATCTGGAATCCCATTTCATAGACAAAGACAGCTATGCCCGGGCTCATCAAGGGTTGCCTATCGCTTGCCATGATGTAATAATAGAGCATAATAACGGATTGCTCCTGATTGAACGGAATAACGTCCCAGTAAAAAAGGAACTCTGGTTTATCGGCGGCCGCATCGAACGGGGAATGCCCATTGTCGATTCTCTTCGAAAAAAAGTGAGAGCAGAATGCGGCTTAGAATTATCTGATATCCGTGAACTGGGAACTGCGCGCACCTTTTTCAAGACCGATCCTTTCGGCCACGGCCACGGCACAGATACGATAAACTTGATCTTCTTTGCACGGGGGAAGGGAGAAATTAAACTGGACACCTGGCATAAAAATCCCGTGCTGGTGCATCCCCAGGATTATACCGTGCAATTCAGAAAAAAGTTACATCCCTATGTTCGTGATTTCATGGATGAGGGAATGAAAATTTTAGAAACTATGCGTTCATAATTCCGTAACTTCCTTCTGAAACTCTTTCGCTTTCTTTTTCAACCCGGCCAGCGCTTCCTTCAGCGCTTTTCGCGGTTCTATTCCTTTAGTCTGAAGGTGAAACATAGGAACGCCTACCAATGGGTGCGAAATGCGATACGTAGCCTCGACGCCTTTCAGATGAATCAGCTCATACTTCAGGGCATTGCAGAAGGTGTGCGTTTCACCTGGCAACTCAAAAACCAGCTTGATTTTGCTTTCTTCGAGAACTTTGAATTCCATGACCTCTATTTTAGGCTATCTATTTATAAAGATTTCTATGGCAGGATACTGTATACTAAACGAATGATATAAAAACTAAGGCATCTTTCTCCACTTTTGAGGTGGAATGATGTCCCAAAAATGCATTTATTGTTCATCTAAAAATGTTGTTAAGAATGGTACACGAAAACGAAAAGTAAGAATAAAAATTAGTTTTCTTTGCAGATCCTGCAAACGCCAGTTTGTTGAGCCGGATGGTTTTGAGAGAATGAGGCACGTTCCAAAAGTTATTGTAAGAGCAGTGCATCAACATATCGATGGATTCTCACTATTCAAAACACAATACCATCTATGGCAGCATGACGGGATTAAAGTTACTAGAAGAACTATTGCTCAATGGACCAGAAAATATTCTCTTTTTTTAAAATCCAATACACCAATCAGTAAAGCCTCAACTCAAAGGACGCCAGCATTACGATGAGAAATATGTGCCTATGAAAGGCAAAAAGACCATTATGGTCTTAATTGTATTGATAGCAAAACAAAGTATATTACTGCTCATCTCTTCGTCAATAAAAGAACGAAAAATAAATGTGTACGATTTCTTCCTCAGATTAAAGAAACGTGTTATGAACAAATCCTAGAAAGATATCATCAAGAAAGAAAAAAGCCGAAAGAGAAACGAAAACTCATCATTTTGTCAGCGATATTTAAGGCATATTCTCCATAATTTTGTGAATCCGCATCAGGGAATAAAAGAAAGAACTCCGGCTGAAGAAGCAGAAATAAAGTTAGAGTTAGGAAGAGAAAAACTCCTGAAGCCCATTGAAAAAATGGCGCAGGAGAAGCATCATTCGCTAAGGTAACAGTATCTACCAATACACTATTTTAAAAGAATTACGCCATTATTTTCTGCAAAACGGCACTATCCAAAAAGTGAGTGCAAGAAATGCGAAGAAAATCACATTTCTGCACAGAAATGGAGTAGCTTCTTCATTTCTTGTGATGGCAGGCCGTTCGCCTCGTGCTTTCCTTGCTGAAAGTATCTTTCAAAGAATGTTAGTCTTGTGGGAGAGAAAGCACCAATGAATTCTCATTAACGATAGTCGTTCTCGGCTCACCTCTTGGCTGTGCCATCACTCACAAAACGGATAGTGCCTGCAAAATACAAACCTTTAAAAACAACCCCGCACTTCTTTTTGATTGGTGATATAGATGCGCTTAGTCTTAACTAAAAAACCAAAAGGAGTTACTATCATTGAAGGCTTCCCCGGATTTGGGTTAATCGGCACCATTGCCACGGAATTCTTGATGGAGCATCTTAAGACAGAGAAAATTGGTGTGATTGAAATGGATGAAATTCCCGCCATGATTGCCATCCATCAGAATAAAGTCATTGAGCCAATTTCCCTGCATTATAATAAAGAATACAATTTAGTATTAGTGCATGCGATTAATATCGGAAAGGATTTAGGATGGAAATTGGCGGATGTAATACTCGATGTAGCTCAGCAATTAGGTGCGAAGCAGATTATCTCGTTAGAGGGTGTAGGATCGCCAAATCCCGCGTCTGGAAGAGTATTCTATTATGCAACGGAAGATGGCACGGTGAAGAAAAAGTTAGATTCTGTGGCGCAGCCCTTGGCAGAAGGGATTATCGTCGGTGTGACGGGCGCATTGTTAGCGAAGAAGACTACCCTTCCCGTCATTGCGTTATTTGCCGAAGCGCAGAGCCAGCTGCCTGACAGCAAAGCCGCTGCCGAGATACTGAAAGCGTTGGATAAATATATTGGATTAGAGATGGATACCAAGCCATTGCTTAAGCAGGCAGAAGAGTTTGAGAAGAAGCTGAAAGGAATAATGGAGAAAAGCCAAAAAGCAGAAGAGCTCCAGGAAGATAAGAAATTGAGTTATGTAGGGTGATTTTTGTCAATCCCTGTCGTTGCACAATAATACTTAGAGAAAATAAGATAGGTGAATTTATTTCTCTACCAGCATATCTGATAGCTCTCCCCGCGCTTCTCCAGACCTAATCGCGATATTTTCTATTAAATCGAGATGTATCTGATATAATGGAAACTTTTGCCAATCCGCACCATACCTTCTTTTTGCTTCACATATAATACTGAATCCAGTACTATCCTTAAAATACCACCATGACGGCGCTGAATCGTATTCTTTTTGTAACCACTCCCATAATTTAGTCTCATCTTCAGAAAATTTACCAATATCATATTCATTTCCTTTTCTATCTCGATATATCATACACTTATTAAAAGCTCTATTACTATATAATGTTTTGGGTGATTCGGCACTGTCCGTTTTGTGAGTGATGTGCCAAGTGTGCAGTGAGGGAGAAGGCATAAGGCTGTTCGGAGGTTGGATTAGCACTATAAACGCAGCGAGATGTTGCGAAATCACTACGATTAATCCACCCGAACTGCGGCACATCACTCGCTTTTTGGATAGTGCCGGTGATTCGTATTCA
Organism: Candidatus Woesearchaeota archaeon; assembly: GCA_016185625.1. Lineage (GTDB taxonomy): Archaea > Nanobdellota > Nanobdellia > Woesearchaeales > GW2011-AR9 > JACPND01. The sequence continues at coordinate 20,165 of JACPND010000007.1, forward strand.
CCAAAACTTTTAATTTCTTCTATCAAATTTTATTTTTCTATTTTGTACTAAAACACTGAAACTTTTAATTATAAACAATAAATTTTATTTTTACGTAACACCTCTGTTCATAAAACTTTTAATCTTCTCTCATAATAAGTATAACTGGATATTCTAAAACTTTCAATCAAAGATAGAATTTACAAGACACATAATTCTAGAATATTTAATCTTCACTTAAATAAATTATCTCGTAACATTTATATAATTAAACTTCACTCAAAGAGCTATGGCTGAAGATAATGCGGCGTTTCGTCAACGAATTTTACATATTTTGTCAAAACTAGATGGTTCAAACAATCTTGATTTAACGACGACAATGAGGACGGAGATCTTTTCGTTATCATTAGCGCTCCAGGCCAGTAAATTCCCTACAAAATCGTCAATGGTGCGTTCTTGTTCGGAAGCAGAATTAGCTGTAAATGAAATGCTACGTCTTGTGAGGACGAAAGGAATGCCAGCTGATGAGCAATTAGGGCAGTACAAGGATAGGATTAGGGTGCGGTTACAAGGGATTTTAGCAGTTTTACCGAAATGATTTAGGCGATAAAACTTTTAATCATAGATAGAATATTACAGAAAGCAAAAGGTTTATTAAATACTGTCATTTACATCTAAATAAGGTGATATTTATGGTAAAAAAAGAAGATTTTGATAAGAACTTACGTCTTTTGAAAGATCAGGTTATGATGTTAAGTGCTACGGTCAATCAAATTAACTTGATGCCAAATGCCAAGCTAATCAATACAAAATGCGCTGCAATCCAAAAACTATTAGCAGACATTGAGAGATTGTCATTATAGTTCGCCTAATATACATTATACGTACTTTATTGTCTTGTTTTATGAGTAAAAGCGTGGAGTTGGGCGAGTTTGTGGTGTTGGGGCGGGTCTGAAGGAGAAAGAGGCAGGGTATTTTTATTATCTGGTTGTGTTTGGAGAGTGTTGCGTTCTAAAAGTTTTAAGCAAATATTGAAGTTTTAACAAAGATATATGTTCTAAAAGTTTTAGTTTTTGATTGAACAATCTATTATTATGTTCTCTAAAAATTTTAGGATTCTCTCAGAAGTTTAATTTGTTACGAGCTGAAATTTTCAATCAAAAATCATAATCTTAATTTTTAGATGTGGTGTGAAAGTTATAATAAAAAACTAAATATATTATTTCCTATATTCTACTTTCCTTTCGCGAATATTAACGTTACAACGAGGCTGAAAACGTTGTTCAAATACTTGTTGCGCAATACGATTGGCTACATCAGCTGTTTGCATACCAGAGCATTGCTCAGCAACAAGTTTACTTCCTCGTGAGAAATATGCCTCACCATCAGGTGTGCTGGTGAATCGTTTGAAAAGGCGAGATTTAAACCTATTTTGTTCATTAACTACTTCTTCAGCACTAGGGCTTTCTAGTCTTGCATTTTCAACATCGATAACGCCCAACCCGTTTCGTGCATCATATCCTAAAACAGCGCCATCTCTGTTAATATATTGCAACGATGCTTGTGGTGGAAGCAATATGACATGGCGCAACTGTAAATCTCCATGCATGACACCTTCTTGCTGAAGTATCTGGCTAAATATACCCGACAGGTATAATGCACGCTGATCAGCCCTGACGTCATCACCATCTACTTTATAGAGCCTTTCGCGCTTTGGAACGACTTTGTTCAGTGGCAACCCCGGACAGAAAAACTCAAATAATGCTGATTTCATGGAGCGTTGGTTTTCAATATCGCCGTATTCCAGAAAGAGTACTTGAGGTGTATAGATGGTAAAATCACGAGTCTGAAATAAGTCATTGTATTGCTTGAAAAGCTCTGAAAAAAAAATAGTTGCGTATGCTTCATATAATGTACTGTCCAGCTTTCGGTTTTTTACCTTCTTAATTATTCCGGCAGAAGGCACAACAGTCATAGTGGAGCTTTTGGCTGACTCTGCATTCCAAGGCTGTGACAGATGAAGCTCTGATACGACGGTGTCTAAGGAGACGCCTAAGTGATAAGTAGGTTCTGCCATGAGGCTAGGATAAATGTCCTGTTTATAAACCTTTCGCTTCTATTATAACTTATAAGTAGTTACTGCTGTACAAACGTACAACGCGTCGCCGTCTGCGTTTTCTGCTCATAGTAATGCACGGTCGCCCGTTGCGCTAGCTCTTCCCTATCAGAACGCTGCCAGAGGGAAGCAATGAACAGCTTGATAATGTCTCCATCACGACTCAGAATAGTGGCTTGTTTGTCTTGGTTTGCAGTCACATATTCGAGCAAGGCTGAAACCAGAGAGGCGTCTGCATGAGAAGGCTTATGTTCTTTCATCCGTGGAAATTTGACTTCTATGGGATTCATGAGCTGAATACCGTCAACGATTTGGCGATGGACGTCAAGTGTCTGCTGAAGATATCCCGTGAGCCTTTGGTAATCAGCAACCAGATCCTCTACATTGCTATCTTTGAGATGGTATTGGTATTTTTCCTGATGGTGATGCTTAAACTTAGTGCCTCTCCCGTTCCGCGCGTGAGAGGATTGTTGCCGAAGCAGAGCAGATTCTTTACGTTGATTCTGCCTATGATACTGTATGCAATGCTCAAGATGCCGGTTAAGAGCATCAGCCTCTGCTTTAATGTACGATGTGGTGAAGATTGTCAGTCTATCGTTCAATAGACTCTGAATAAGGTCCATTTGCTGTAAGACGCCGTATAGTTCCGTGTCGTATCGGGCTAGCCTAAGGTAGGAATTGGCATCGTAGAGGCGGCGATCAAGATCAGAAGGCATGGAACATAAGATATTGTTATCTACGAGAATTACGTCATGCCTGTCCAATACCTCCGTTACCGGTATGTCATTGATAACTCCTCGTATCATGGATGAGAACTAAGCCTCTGATTTATAGTTACCATTTTTAAATCTTTCTTGGGTATAAACCGGAAAGTGATTACAATATATAGTAACTGACATTAATACCCTGAGAAACTGGAAGTTTCTGGGGCACAGAAATTGCGCGCCAATTTCTCGTGTTTAAAGAATAATGAGCAGTTAATATATAGGGGGGTTTGATTAACCTATTAATTTAGTTCAGCCCCCTCTAAGTAGGATACCAACAGACAGAAATGATTGATGAGATAGTTCTGTCTGTTGTATCTACAAAGGGCACAACAAAAAGATAAGATATTTGTGCCCTTTGGTAGACTTTGAATATCGATGAAAAAGAGGGTTATTCAAAGTTCTCTGTACAAAAACATCCAGGTGATTCACTTCAGAATATCTTTTTGTTTCTATTACCAACAAAATACCTGAAATATTAGTTATCTGTTTATAATACCAACAAAGTTGCTATTACCAACCAAAAAGCTTAAATATCACTATTAAGATTGTAACACCAACAATGGAAGAAGAACTGATTAAAAATATTAAGATATTTTTACGCTCTGCGGAGTTAGTGTACCAGACTAACGATTATACTTCTGCGGTAATTCTCTATTTCAAGACGCTGTTTGTAGCTCTGGACTTATTTCTGTTAAAAAAGATCCAGATTGTTCCCAAAGACCATTCTGAACGGTTTAGGCTGCTGGAGAAATCTTTTCCCAAAGAATATTCTATGTTAGACAAATATTTTTCTATTTATCGAAGCACTTACTCTACTACCATCGAAAAAGAAACCTGTGAGGAAATACGTAAATATGTTATCTACTTCATTAAAGAAAAGTTTGGAATCTAAATGCCAACAGTTTAAATATGAAAATCCGGAAATTCTGGATATTCTACTATTTGGCTCTATGATGAAAGGTAAAGATAAAGCTAACGATTTAGACCTATTGATTGTTTTTAAAGAGAAAAAAAACTTAAATTTAATGTACGAATTCAGGAAGGTTATTGAACCATTCGTCAAAGTAAGAGTAGAAGTGACGGGAAAGACTTACGCAGAACTATTTTCAGATAGTTTTCTTGCTCGAGAAGCTATATTAGCTGAAGCCTACAGCTTAATCCAAAAGAAGTCTGTAGCGGAGGGATTAGGGTTTAAGAACTTTTACCTGTTTAATTATTCCCTAAAAAAGAAAAACAAATCCGAGAGGATGCGGTTTTATTACAGCTTATATGGAAGGAATAGCTTAGGGATTCTTAAGAAGCTTGGAGCAGTGAAGTATGCAGAAACAATCATTCTTTGTCCTACGGAGAATAAAGAGCTGATGAAAGGGTTTCTGGAGAGTTGGAAAATCGAATTTAAAGAGACGCCAATATTAATCCCTAAAAGAATTTTATAAGATTGTTTGAATAACCCTTAAATCCAGTCACTTTGTTCGTGTCAAGTCACTAGCGTTCGTGAGTTGCTTACCAGCAACAGTTGCCAGATTTCAGAAAAAAATGCCGTATACTGAAGGAACGAAATATTTGAACATATTAGTTCGTTCCTTTATATATAGTGGTGGCTAATGATGTTTGAGAATTAATGACCACCACTATACGACGCAAAATTACTGTTACTAAAGTAGAATTTCTCCACAGTGATGAGAATAACTTATATACTTTAAAGTTCGTCTAATCTCCATGAAAGAATTAGAAACGGAATTGAAACTGCGCGGCTTCTCACCGAGAACGGTCTCCACCTACATCTATCATAACCGGCAATTCCTGAAATGGAACGGCAAGCAACCTCAAGATATTCAGGAAGCGGATATTAAAGCGTATTTAGCTTATATCCTGGCCGACAAGAAGTTACGGAGCAGCTCGGCAGCCTTAATCAGGGCGGCATTAAAATTCTATTACGATGAAATTCTGAAGAAAAATATCGTGAACCTAAAAACGCCAAAAATTGCGCGTCATTTGCCGGAAGTGTTGACGCAGGAAGAGGTCAAGAGTTTATTAGCATCAGCGACACATTCTAAAAGCAGGATTTTGATGAAATTATTATATTCCTCGGGAATCCGGCTCTCGGAATGCCTGCATCTACGGTGGCAGGATCTCGATTTTTCGCAGAAGATGGGCTGGGTGCGGGGTGGGAAAGGCGGGAAAGACCGGATGTTTATTCTGTCGGAAGATATTTGTAAAGAATTAGAAAGAATAAAACAGAAGAATGGGCTGATTTTTGATAATAAGGATGGAAAAGCCTTATCGCCGCGGAATGTCCAGAAGATTGTCAAGCGGGCGGCAGAAAAAGCAGGCATCCAGAAAAATATCACGCCGCATAAATTACGGCATTCCTTTGCCACACATTTGCTGGAAGCTGGCACGGACATTCGGATCATTCAGGAATTGCTCGGGCATAGCAACTTACAGACGACACAGATTTATACGAAAGTGTCACAGGAGCAGTTAAAAAAAGTGAGAAGTCCGCTGGATACGATAAGATAGCCTGGATACTGTAATGGCTTCGTTTCATCATTTTTCCTTATTTTCTTTCTGCAATATTCTTTTCCAACTCCACTCCTCCGGCGGATATTTCTCAAAAAAGAAACTTACTGCGGTTCCGAGAATTGTCCAGTACAGGGTATGTAACAAATCAATGTGTCCATAGAGATTCAAAAAATGGCCGGAATAATCCCAAAGGCGCTGGTTGGTGGTGGCTACTGTAAAGAGCCCACCCCAAAATTCCAGCAGAGTTAAGCTGACTCCCAGAATTATTCCCCTGAGAAATAGCTTTTGCTTCACCAGAAATGGCTGGACGAGATAGATAAGTATCAGACCAAAGCCGTATATTGGAAGAAAAGGCACCATTTTTCCCGTCACTGTGCTCAAATAGCCGGCAAACGTTAATTTCTTTTCTACGATACTCCAATATGCCGCGTCGATGATAAAACCCAGCACTCCTCCAACGAGAAAGAGCCTGAATCTGGTCTTGTTAGGGTTACTTTTCATTCTCTCAGGAAAAGAACGGGAATTATATAAAGATTTTTGCTTCTTTGGCTTTGTGTAAAAAGTAGGGGATGCGAAGAAGTGCCTGTTACTTTGCGACTCGTAAGACAAAGTTAGGAATCGATTTTAATCCGAGAGACCTAAAATATGCCTGAGAAAAAACAAAGAAAAATCGATAACAGGCACCGCATCCCTAAACAAAGTGACTTTTTACACAAAGCCTACTTCTTTTTTCAAGTAGTTTGGGGACATGATTCGGTTATTCCCATAAAATCCGCCGAATATTCCCCGGCCGGCGCCGACTCCCCGACGCCAAAGCCTACAAAGAAAACCTTTGATGCGCCCGCTGACAAAGCGCCCTGCAGTGATGATCTCGCGCTGGAACTTTGAAGCACCGCCTCAGTCACCCAGATTGGTTTTTTAATGCTATGCTTATCAAGCAATTCCTTGAATGGTCTGACATTCAAGGTTGAGAGATCTCCCCTGCCAACGTAATGTACATTTGCGATATCAAAATAATCTGCTCCGCCTAATTCAAAAATATTATCCCAAAATGAAAGGAAGGTTGACTCTACAGCTGCGGCTGCACCTTGTAATACTTTGCAGTCAGGACATACTTGCTTTATGGTTTGATAGCTCTCTTTTAAGACCTCGAAGTAATCTTCTTCATCTCCCACAAAAAATATCACTTTAGGATCTTCTTTTATGTCCGGCTCATTTATGATTTCCCAATATCTTATCGGAATTTTTAGGCCGGGCATGTCATTCTCTCCGTCTCCATCGTATCTTTCCACTGTTTTGGCAACAAATCTTTTATATGCCTGCATGTCTTTTGGTTTACATAGATACTCCTCTTTTTTTGCCCGGCAATCTGGATCCCAATCCTGATCCCAGTCTGCGAAGGGCTGTAGCTCTGCCAGAGTCGCAATATTGTTTTCCTGCGCAGCCTTGACCGTCTTGTCCATCTCGCTGAAATCGTAAAGGCCCGGCTTTTTTTCTATGCGCCCCCAGGTGAAATGAGGCCACATTAATGTTGTCCAACCAGCTCCGATCATATTTATGGTAGCCATTTTATCTGGTGAATAAGCAATCTTAAACCCAATACAGCTGTTCTCTATAGAATTCTCTATAGAAAGAGGTATACTGACTATAGAATGCGGAATGTTTAGAACTATCCCTTCTGGTTCTGGTGAATCAGACATATTTGGTTGAGGTGTTCCATTGGGCTTATCCTCCGGACATAAATCAGGATCTTTTTGTTCCGCTTCATCCCAGACACCATCGGGGCATTTTTCAGGATTTATGGTTTTTTCAGGCGACGATTCTAGCTTAAGTATGCAACCGTTAAGTGATATAAACATAAACAACAAAAATAATAAGGCGATGATGCTGATCTTGGTTTGTTTATGGCGCATTATAATTTGATTAAATGTCTCTCACATAAAACTCTGCAGGCTTAAATTCACAATATTCTCCTTCGCTTGCAGTTCTTTGAATTCCGTATTCATCTTGATGAACAATTGGTTCTCTACAAATAACCGTTGTAACGGCACGCCTTTGGAAATCAAAGCAGCGATGCATTCAGGAATAATGGAAAACGGAAGCTGTGATTTGTCCGACAACTCTTTATAGGATAATGGCTGGTCTTCCGTATATAGTGTCAGAAAGAGATTCTTTTCCGCTTGATTGAGCGGAGCGATTGCCGGCTTTTGTAGCGGCATTCCCTGGGTCAGCTGCAGTTGATCAAGGCGAGATGACATTTTCTCCAGTTTTGCTTCTATTTCCTGCAGGTAATCAAACAACGACTGGATTTCTATGGTATTCTCATTGATGGCAGAAAGATGTTCATCAAGTACATTTTGTACGTCGTGAAATTCAGTGCTTACGCTATCCTGGTTTTTCATCTGGAAACCTCAACAAGCAGTTGACACCTGCTTTTTTATTCTACCACCCTGATGAAAAATTGAATTTCGTACTGGTTTAAATATGTTTCGATTTTGCGGAATTACTGGAGAATAGTGAGGGAAGGTTTAAATAATTCTTTTGTCTTTTAGAGAGTATGGCAGTTACTGAAGCAGTATGGAAAGCGGCTTCTATTACAGGAATTATTACCTCGGCGGATAAGCTCATTAGTAGTTTGAAGGTTTTTGGAAGTGAGCTAGAAGCAACGACTAAAGATAATTTTGGGAGTAAAAAGATAAAGTTGAATGCCATGGTTGATCTTTATGTGGAATTTGTAAGGAGCATACGTGAGGCGCAAAAAACAGGCAAAATACCGGTAAATTCATTTGAAGATATTAAATTGGAGGCAGATCAAGTCTACTTTGGTAAAGAAGTAAAAGCACGCATAAAAGAGCTTACTGATTTCAAGGTGATTCAACCACTGGGGCAGCAGGTGCTGGATGGTATGGAACGTGGATTGCGTGAGATTCAGAATGAATTAAAGGTAGTCTTGAAACGAGTGGCTTGACAATATATCACTACTTTAAGGTAAAAATTTATAAATGAAAGCCTATTTCTCATCAGAATATGGGCCATCTCCTATACCTGCCTAAGGAACAGTTAGATTCACGTACCCGTTCTTTGGATGATTTTTTAGAAGCGTGCGAACTTCGAGATGTTGAACGAGTTGGTATTAGCATTCGACAAGGGATTCCTAGTACCCTGGACAGATTTACGCGCATGCCTTTTCTGATTCGATATTCTGGGCATAATGCAGCCGGAAGGATGGTAGTGGCACGATCGCAGGAGGATGTCGACTGCCTTTTATTTGAGAAAAGTGATCGTGAGTTTCGTCGTCCACTTTGGGGAATTTCAGATAGATATCCGGCTCATATTTCATTGATTGAATATGGAAAAGCGTGCACACGGTACTGTGCTGGTCGGGGTCGTTTTCCCACGAAACTGCACGTTGCATATCCTCGTGATTACACCTGGCATTTGAGGCCAGCAGATATATCAGTAGTACCAGAGAGAATTCCTGCGTTCGCATTTTTGTGAGAAAATTTAATAATAAGACCTACAATTTGTTTTCTATGATTCGTTCAAAGCGTGATTTAGAAGTCGAACTAAGCAAGCTCAAGACGTTTGAAACGCCGTCTCTGGAACTGGAACAATACAGCACGCCGTCATCCATCGCTGCTGAATGGATCTGGAACATGGCGATGAAAGGAGAAGTGGCGGGAAAAGTTATTCTTGACGCGGGATGCGGGCCGGGAATTTTGGGAATAGGACTCTTGTTGATGGGTGCAAGGAAGGTCTATTTTCTGGATGCGGATGAGAAAGTGATGCGGATCTGCCTGGTGAACTATGAGAATATAAAGAAAGAATGGGAAATAGGAGCCGCTGAGTTTATCATCAATGATATTTCATTATTTGACGAGCCAGTGGATATTGTCATCCAAAATCCACCCTTTGGGACCAAGGAGGCCCATACGGACAAGAAATTTCTGGAGAAAGCGTTTACTGTTTCAAAAATAGTATATAGTATGCACAAATATTCGACCAAAGCGTTTGTGGAGGCAATAGTACGGGATTTTGGATTTCGGATAACGGATGTCTGGCGATATGAATTTCCCATCAAGGCGACGTTCACATTCCACGAGAAGCCGAAAGTCATGGTAGATGTGGGATTGTGGAGAATGGAGAAAGATTGAGTAATACACCCAACAGTAATACTTCAGTATCCTGAAGTGAAGCACCACCATCTTCTCGCCTTCGATAGGGGAATTGAAAGCTGCCGTTCCCCGGAGGGGGCAATTCCCCCTTGGCAGCAAGATGTTACTCTTGTAAAGGCTCGACCAAGGATGGTGGTGCTTCACATTATTGAAGTATTACGCCCAACAACAACCTTTATAAACAAAAAATAAAACCCTCCTCTGTTTCACCATGACCAAAATAAACCGCCTTTCCATCCACGGATTTAAGAGCTTTGCCAACAAGACGGAGGTCTATTTTGATGATAAATATAACTGCATCCTGGGGCCGAATGGCTCGGGTAAAAGTAATGTCGGCGATGCGTTGTGTTTCGTCCTAGGCCGTTTGTCCGCCAAATCCATGCGGGCAGAGAAATCTTCGCATCTTTTATTTAACGGCGGAAAGAACAAGAAACCTGTCTCTACCGGCTACGTGGAGATCGCTTTTGATAATACCCAGAAGATTTTTCCTATTTCAGAGAAAGAAGTGGTGGTGAATAGAACTATCACCAAGGACGGCAACAGCATTTATCGCTTAAACGGGAAGAAACTTACCCGGCAGGAAGTGCTGGATGTGCTGGCCGCGGCCAAGATCAATCCCAACGGCTACAATATCATTCTTCAGGGCGACATTACCCATTTTGTCGACATGCCCACCGTGGAGCGAAGAAAGATTATCGAAGAAATCAGCGACGTTTCAGTTTACGAAGAAAAGAAACATAAAGCGTTATTAGAATTGCAGAAAGTGGAAGAGCAGCTGAACTCTGCAGAAATAATTCTTAAAGAGAGGAAAACACATCTGAAAGAACTCAAGAAAGACCGTGATCAGGCGCTGGAATTTAAGGAATTAAAAGGGAAAATTGATTCCTCCAAAGCGACCTTCCTCCATCTCCAGATTCAGGAACTGGAGCAGAAGAAACAGAAAATCGAAGAGGAGATCAAGAAACATCAGGAAAAGATGGGTTCGACGGAAAAGAAAATTGTCGAGTTTAAATCGCAGATTCAGGCGAAAAAAGACCAGATCACCAAAATCAATCAGGAGATTGAGCAGAAAGGAGAGAAGGAGCAGGTGCGCGTACATAAAGACATTGAAGATCTGAAAGTGGGGCTGGCGAGAGACAAGACCCGGATGAGCACGATTAAAGATGAAATCACCAAAGTCCAGCAGCGGAAAGATCAGTTCCGGCAGGAAATCCGCGAGTTAGAAGACAAAGCCTCGGCCAACAGCCAGCAGTTGAAAGAAGCGCAGCAGGCGATCAAAGCCAAGCAGCGGGAACAGCAGGACGTCGAGCAGAAAATTACGGAATTCAAGAAAAAGAACAAGATAGAGGCTTCGCAGGACTTAGACCAGGAAATTGAAGAGAAGGACAAGCTCATCGAGAAAAAGCAGGAAGAGATCCAGCAACTGCGGCAGAAACAGCAGGAATCCCTGCGCGAGAAGGACAAGCTGGAATTTCAGGTCCAGACGATCGATGAGAAAATACGGAAAGTCAAGGAAGTCGAGCAGGAGAACAAGCAGCAGGTGAAAGAGCTGCAGAACATGAAGAATGAGTTTAAGACCGCGACGCTGCGCTTGAACCAATGCTTGGATCAGGATTCCGGCTTCTCGGCGCAATTAGGGAATGCCCGGAAAAAGTTAGTCGATTTGCAGGAGCAGAAAGCCAAAGCCGATGCGAAAACGCAATCAGTGTTAGCACACATCGCGGGGAATGAAGCGTTGAAAGCGCTGGCCAAGAAGAAGATGAAAGGCGTCTTTGGCACGATTGCGGAATTGGGGCAGGTCAATAAAAAATATTCGCTGCCGCTGGAAGTGGCTGCCGGAAATAAGACCCAGCATGTGGTCGTTGAGGATGATCAAGTTGCGGCAGAGTGCATCAAATTCCTGCAGCAGAATAAATCAGGCACCGCGTCATTCATCCCCCTCAATAAAATCAAATATCAGGAAGTGGCTGACGAAGATAAAAAACTGCGTAAGCAGCAGGGTGTGCATGACTTCGCAATCGATCTAATTTCCTTCAAGCCGCAGTTCAAAAAAGCCTTTGCCCATGTCTTCGGCAACACGCTCGTTGTAGAAAATATTGAAACCGCCCGTAACCTTGGCGTGGGACGCATCAGGATGGCCACTATGGATGGGAATCAGATCGAATTTTCCGGCGTGATGAAAGGCGGGTATCTGCAGCGGAGAGCTGCCTCATTTCAGGAGAAAGATGCGCTGGAAGAAGCGGACAAGATGGAGAAAGAGATTGCCAACTGGCAGGCCGTGGTGCAAAAGGTGGAAGTGCAGCGCGAAGCCAATGAGCGGGAGATTTCACAGTTACGATTACGCAAAGGAGAATTGGAAGGGGAGATTATAACTTTAGAGAAGACCCTGCATCTGGGCGGATCGGATTTAGAAGCAAGCGCCGAAGTGAAGAAGGAATTGCAGGAGCAGCTGAAGAAAATCGATGCCGATCTGGCACTGGTGAATAAGGACATCACGGCACTGAACAAGGAGTTGGCAGACCTGAAAACAAAGAAACAGGCGTTGCGCGACCAGATCACGGAATTACGCAATCCGCGGTTATTGGCGCAGCTGACCGCCTTTGAGGAATTGAAGCACAACCTGCGGGAAGAGATGCTGCATCTGGAGAATCAATTGAAGAACAGCCATTTGCAGGTGGAACAATTAATCAATCCGGAATTGGAAAAGATAAAAGAGATTATCAAACAGCATGATAAGGAAGAAGCGCAATTTTCTGAAGAATTGCGAGCGCTATCCGGCACGGTAAAAGAGCGGGAGAAAGATCTGGAGAAGAAAGAGAAAGAAAGCAAGGACTTCTATGCGCAATATAAAGAATTATTCAATGTGCGGGAGAAATTATCTTCCGAGATTTCCAGGCAGGAAAATGATGTTGAGGGCATCCGTGAAAAATCAAGGGATGCAGAACGGGAAGTCAACATGGTCTCGCTGGAGAACGCAGAATTGAAAGCAAAAGTGGCGGGCTTGCAGGAAGAATTTAACCGCTATAAAGACGTGCCGCTTCTTAAAGAGAAGAAAGCTGATGAATTGAAGCAGGAGATGGCCAAGTTTGAAGTGATGCTCTCGCAGATGTCGGCAGTGAACATGAAAGCGCTGGAGATTTATGAGCAGGTGGAGCAGGAATATACTAAATTATTAGAGAAGATGGAGAAGCTCGGAAAAGAAAAAACCGATGTTCTGGCGTTCATGAATGAGGTTGAGACGAAGAAGAAGGATCATTTCCTGAAAACATTTGAGCAGGCGAACCAGAACTTCCAGCGGATCTTTACCAGCCTGTTCAAGAAAGGAAATGCGCTGCTGCAGTTAGATAATCCCCAGAATCCATTTGAAGACGGCGTGAGCATCAAGGTGAAGATTACGGGGAATCGATATTTAGATCTGAAATCGCTGTCCGGCGGAGAGAAGACGCTCACGGCGCTTTCGTTTATTTTCGCCATGCAGGAATTCCAGCCGGCGTCGTTTTATATCTTAGATGAGATTGACGCCGCTTTGGATAAGCATAATTCCGAGACGCTGGCGAAATTGATAAGGTCGTATGCTGACCGGGCGCAGTATCTTATCATTTCGCACAACGATTCAGTGATTTCGGAAGCTGATACGCTCTATGGTGTGAGCATGACGGATGGCGTGAGTAAAGTGACGAGCTTGAGGATTTGAGGGCTCTGTTCAATTATCGGCATATACACCTCGTATGTTGGGTTTTAGGCCTTGTTTCAAAGAAGTAATCCGTCGATAAAACTGTGCTTTGTACATAAAGACATCAAAAAAATATGAATATGCCGAAGACTAAAGAGAATCGGATTTGAGAAAGATTTAAATATAAATTGTTCTTTTACTATTTTCATGGCCAGACCAATCGAACCAACTCCAACCTTGGAAGGAAAAGATGCAGAGAACTTCTACAAAGAATTAGAAAGACCGAGGACTGCGGAAGAACTGGAACAGAGAAGAGAAATGTTTGAGCGGGCTGAGAAAACATTCAAAACTCTGGGAAAGGACATTATCAGAAAAATGATGGAATAATGGTATCTGGTAATTCCATAATTACTATACGGGATGTGGAGATTAAAGAATTATCAAATATCTACGATTTGTCCGGCTTTGATTGCGAGGATGATGATCTTAACGAATTTCTCAAAAAAGATGCTTTTGAGTATCGCAAAGAGCTTATCGCCAAAACTTTTCTCGTGATTTATAAAGAACAGGTGATCGGCTTCTTTAGTGTCATGAATGATGCGGTAAAATTGAGAACGGAAGAAAGCTCCTTTCTTAATGTGCAGCATCTCCATGAATATCCTTCTTTGAAAATTGGACGACTGGCAGTTGATAAGAGGTTCAAAAAGCAGGGTATAGGCCGTATTTGCATTGATTTCATTGTAGGCCTGGGAATGGTGATCAACGAGACCTCTGCCTGCCGTTTCATTACTGTTGATTCCTATCCCCTGAGTGTTGGATTCTATGAAAAGCAAGGGTTTGTACAAAACCAGATGTACAGCGAAAAGAGGAATTTTGTCAGCATGCGGCTGGATTTGCTGATGGTGTGAGCAAAGTGACAAGTCTGAGGCTTTAGAAATATATTTATAGTTGCAAATCTTCTTCTTTCCATGTCCTTCCTTTTCCGCAAATACCAGATTATCCGTAATTTTCCTCCCCACTACCCCTGGTACAAAAAGATTTTTGCCAACCTCCTCTACTGGATTACCGGGATGATCATCCATTCACGGAAGAATTTGTTAACCCAGAGAGATATCATCCGTGCACGCGTACGGTTACGGCGGGGAGATATTCTCTTGTTAGGGAATCTGCGGGAAAGTTCCAGCTTGTTCATTACGGGTCCGCTGACGCATTCCGCAATCTACGTCGGCCGGCGCAGAGTTATTGAGGCCGTAGGAAGAGGAGTGCAGTATAATGGCCTGCAGCATTTATTTAGCAATTATGATACCTTGGCAATTTTAAGGTTGCCTAAGGGAACACGACGACGGCACTGGATCATCCACAAGGCCATCCGCTTTGCCAAAGAGCAACTGGGAAAGCCGTACGATTTTGATTTTGACGCTAAATCGGGAAAGTATTTCTGCACAGAATTGGTGAATAAGGCCTTTCGTCAGGCAGGTCATAATACGGGATTACGAGATATTAAGCCCTTTCGCACGTTTTTTGAAAAGATGGAAAAGCTCTTGTTTACCGTACGGAAAATATTGCAGCCGGAGGAGTTTGTGCGCGGGAATTTTCGGGTGGTGTTTATGTCGCATAATTTGAGGATGAAAAGGAGAAGGATGGTGCTTACGTAGACATTTGCACACTTGGACAGAAATTATACTTGTGCACCTGATAGATCTGCAACGCAGAATAATCCTTAAGTCTGAAGTAGAAATGGGTCAGAAATTTACGGTTATTATTGAACAAGGAGAAGATGTTATTTAATCTCTGATGTAGTGGAACTCCTTGGGTGTCATACCCAAGCTAAAACATATGATGAATTAATTGAAAGAACTAAAAGGTAAAAAGGAAGTCATATGTTCTTTGGTCATCCTGATGGAAGAACTACTGTAATTCCCAATCATCCTACTGAACATGTTGATCGTGGTTTGTTGAATAAAATTATCAAGCACGATCTGCAAATCAGCAGAGAAGAATTCTTGGAGAATATTTAAACCACTGCTTCACCCCATCCGATCCAATATTTCATGCGCATTTGTCGCATTTAAATATTCGTGCAATTCCCAGTTTTTGGCGTCGCCGAGTATCCGCATCATCAGTGAATTCTTCTCCTGATTACTCACCCGGGCCATTTTATCCGCTGAAATCAACCCGTACGGATACCCGAGAAAGAGGGCATCGGAACTGTGATGAAGTAAGTGCGGCAGCAGGTCTTTATTGCCTTCAAAGCGAAAGACGTGCTTGGCGTTTGGATGCAATTTGACGAAATACGTCTTTCCATCCACAAAATAACTCCACTGCTGAAATGGGCTCAGTTTCTGGAGCAGTACGGTAGGGCTGTTACCACACGTGGTGAAGAGAGAACAAGTCTTGGCCAGCGCAGAAACATGGTCTTTCAGCGCCTGAAGATATTTCTCTTCTCCCATAAATATCGGCGTAAGTGTTCCATCAAGAAGGATGTAATCGGCTTTAATTTTAGCTGCCAGCGATAATTCCGCATACCGCCGGGCCATCGATGTCATGGTGCTGATGGGAGCGCGTTCATTCCCGGCACGAATAGAGGCATCGTTGGAATTGATCACCAAATCTTCTTCGTGGATGAGCCCTGGACCATGAAGCGGAAATAGTTTCCCTTCGTACCAGATATCGCCGTGCCGGTATTGGGCAGTCGTCAGCAGATAGAATTCATGGCTTTCTGAAGAGATTTTTTTTCCTGCCTGCATCACCTGCGCAAAGATGCGGATGAAACTCAGACAAAGATTTCCGCCGGAGAGAATTTCGGCCTGGCCTCCATCGATAAAGGCAATGGTTTTTTCTGAGTTTTGAGGGTGGATTTCCTGGTAGTGTTCCTGGGTTACCGGAATGACTTTATTATTGAAGAGCAGATTATCCGTAAGGAAGAACACTTTGAATTTCTGGCGGATGTGTTCAGAGATAGTAGAGAGCATAAGGGCTGTTTTGATACCAGGATTAATTAAGATTGTGGTGAAGAAAAAGCGAAATGCAGTACAGTCTTACAAATCCCGAAGTACTTTCATAATTTGCTCATGGATTATCCCATTCGTGGCTACCACTCCTCTTCTATTCTCAAAATCCATGGTCTGAAAGTTGAACGGTTTTCCATACCAGTCTGTTATTGTTCCACCAGCTTCCTGAAGTATAAGTGAAGTGCCGCACAGATCCCATAAATGCAGCGGGCTGGACGGAGGGCAAAGGTAACAGGTCGCTTCACCTTTGGCCACTTCCACAATTTTGGTTGCGCCGCCCATATACGTTATTGAAGAAGGCTTCATTAGTCCTAATATTTTATCTAACGCCGTCGATTTTCGGCTGCGGCTCAGGATGAGATTGATTTCTGACGATGGAGAGACAGTAATTCTTTTTCGTTCTCCATCAGTGTACAGAAACGCCCCCTCTCCGTACAGTGTGGAAGCTATTTCCTTTTTTGCAGGCTTATACGTCACGCCAAGGACCGGCTTGCTCTCCTGAAGCAATCCAATAATAATGCCAAATCCGTCCTTTCTCTCGATGTAATCACGCGTGCTGTCAAGTGGATCAATCACCCAGCAGAATTCTTTGTTTCGTTCTGCCGGATTTGAATTTTGCTCTTCATCGATAAGCCCGAAGGAAGGATATTTCTCCCGTAAGTTTTTACTGAGATACGCAGAAACAAGATGGTCTATGTCTGTTACCGGTGTGTTGTCTGATTTTTTCGTGATGGCATGTTCTTGATCAAAATTGGTGAGCAGCAGAGCGCCAGCTTCGGAAATAATCTCTAGTACATCTTCCTGAATGGGGGACAGGTTCATAGCAATAAAAAGCCCCTGGGGAGATTTGAACTCCCGACCTCGTCCTTTCTGTTTGAACGATACCAAGGACGCGCTCTAGCCACTAAGCCACAGGGGCAAGTTAAGAAGAAGATTTGTACTTTTTATTTAAATATTGCTGTTATGTAGAGAAGTACGATGTTTTGCCAAAATCTTAACATTGCCGAACGTCGCTCACTCCTTATCGGAAACCGAGGCTTCTTGGCGGTGCCACCTTCGCTTAGTCCTCGAAGAAAATACGCTGGGAAATTACAAACTTCCATTAAATATGCGCTGTTCTGTCTGGGTGAGCGAAGCGAAAGGGTGCAACCCGACCCCGAGGATTTGCGAAGCAGACCGCAGAGTTGTGAGAAAGCACTTTTACTAATTTTAAAGATGGCACTTCAGGACGAAGGGAATGCTCGACGTTCTTTTTTATTAAGAGAGGCACTTAAAAGTAATCGTCTCGTGGGTCAAATATCTTTTTCCAGTGTTCCATATTAGGCTTTTCTTGATATTGAAATTGTTTTATGAATTTGTCTCTAAATTTCTCTATTGTTTTTTCATTCTGCCCCTTTTCTTACTTTGTCTAAATCTGGCAGAGCATTAATTTTTTTAATCTGTTGCGAAGAAACTTTATGAAAAATATCTATCAATTCATCAATTTTGTGAATTTCTATCTCTTTATCATCTAAATAAATTTTGTAAGCTATTAGTTTATCTCCGATTGAGTCTTTTGTAATTGGATGATTTACAAAATTTATTTTCAGGTCCAAATTCTTATAAACTGCACAGATTTTTACTTTTTGGTAAGGCATTTGTAAATCTGGCCAGATTTCTTTGGGGTTTAAGTCATGATAGTCTCGAATTAACAAAATTGCTCCTTCTCCAAATTCCTCACTAGCATCATAAGGACCATGAAGAATCAGTACTTTTCTATCCTGTTCCAAAAATTCTCGCAATGAGACCTCGCTGAGGAGGCTTGGGAGGAGCATATGGTATGATAGTGTATCCAAACATAGATGAATTTTGATCAACGACTTGCCTTGCCACGTCCTCGTCTGGATACAGGTATACTTTCGTTCTTCGCCGATATTCGCTTTTCTCCACCCAAGTCTTTTCTTGCTGGAATCCTTCCCGAGTTAATCGCTCCAGAACACCAGAGGGAAGACCCTCTTCCTGCAGTTCTATACGTTGGGTGACAGAACGGTGAGCAATGGCAATAGGCTCATGATACATCAACCAACCCACGCGCAGCGTTTGTTCGTCAACATTTTCATACCTTAAGAAGTGTTCTGACTTTGTGCACTGATAATTGGGCACTAACCTATCAAGCAGAGAATTGAGTTTCCCTAGATCATAGAGAGGTCGTGCAGAAGCAACATATAGTATAACACTATGAAGAACTGGATTGTCTAGACTTCTATTAGTTGGATCATCACTATCAATTAAAACCGGGAAGGAATACAAAGTACTTAATTTATCAGGTAAATTATCCGGTTTTTCCCGTTCGTGTACCAACACCACCTCCGGATTTTCCTGGATGGTTTTACGAATGTCAGCAAGCAGGCTCATGGGTAGAAGAAAGGACGCCGATATTTAAAGATTTCTGGGGTGAAAGTATAAAATGCCGAGGAAGGGATTTGAACCCTCGAATCCACTAAGGAACAGGATATCTCTTCCGCATCCACAGAAGCGTTCAAGCCGGCCTTAAGTTTCGCAGCGTCATGCACCTGCGCATTTAGCCAGGCTTTGCTACCTCGGCAATGAAACCATGATTTGACCAAGGCTTTATAAAATTTCCCTTATAAAGTGCCCCCCTGTAACTTCATTAAAAAAATAAAAAATAATCTTGACGCAGACGCTTAAATGGATTTGGCCAGTCCTACGACTTTTCCCCCCTTAACTCCGTCGAGAAGACTTTGGTTATCTTCACCGTAACTTTCTGGCCTAATTCAAATTTTCCTTCCAGCAAGATCGGCTTATACGCATAATTCCGTCCGCGCCAGAGAACATCGCTGATCTGTTCCATAATGAGTATCGATCCCGTCCAGCCCAGCCAGCGCTCATTCTGCATCCGCCCGATGCTCTCGGCAATATCCGAAAGCACTTTCCAGCGACGGGCAAACAGTTCTTCATCTATCCCTGAATCTTTGGTAAAATTCAGCACGTCTGCATTCAGCGATCGGATAAACGTCTGCGTCTGCCAGAAAGCATCTTCATCCTCATCAGGCACGAACACATCCGCCATGAAATGTAATTCCGGGGCATGCTTTCGCACTTCACTCAGAATCGACAGAATATTTTCTGAGGTATATTTCTGCTTCAGTTTCTTCAGCTGTTGATTATTTCCCGCCGCCAGCGCCAGATGGAGATATTTGTATATTTTGTCCTGCTGGAACAGAGGAGCCAACTGGTCTTTTATGCCGAGAAGAGTTTCCGGATTCATCAACCCTAACCGCAGGCGAAAAGAACCGGGAATCGAAGATAATTCTTTCAGCAATACGGGTAAACCCTCTTCATAACGAGCTGCATCATAGGACAGCAATTGGATTTCACCCGCACCTGCACACTTCTCTACTTCCTGCTTGATATCCTCCGGAGAATAGGATATAAATGGCGACTTCTTACAAGACAAGCAGCCTTCCAGACACCCGCGTGTGATGGGCACATACGCCTGAAACGAACAGCGCCGTAATCTGGGCGCATTTAATGGCGGGATTTCATCCGTTTCCAGCATCCGAAGGACATTCTCATGCAAAGTTTCTTCCATCGCTTCGGCGATGTGATGGATTTTCCACGGGCCGAGCTGGCTGTATTTCCGCAGCTTTTTATCCCGTGGCACGCAGCCTGTCAAGATGATTGGCTTATACGGATGTGCGACCGTAATCTCTTCTACTTTAGCGAAAAAGGCCTTTTCTACCGTTTCCGTCAGCCGTGAAATATTAAAAATCAAAATATCGGCTTTTTCAACGCTTTCCACCGGAGAAAATTTCGCCTGCTGCAATACCCCCGCCATTAGTTCAGCGTCAGCAAAATTCTTGCCGACGGTCAGGATTTGGAAAGTGGTCATGATGCCATTCTCGCGTCTCAGAGTATATAAAAATTGTGCATCATCCAAAAATTTAAAAGCAGAGTATCATCCGAGCTGCCTGCATGACGGTTTATGGCCTTGTTGAAAAGTGGGGTGGTACTTCCCTCGCAACAGCAGATCGGGATATCGGAGCATTACACCATACTGTCAATACGTACAAATCTGAAGTAGCTGCCGATGGTTATACTATTCTGGTCTGTTCTGGTCCTGGAAAGACCGGAAATACCCCTGAAAGTAGAAAGGCAACCGATCATGCCTATGACATTGTAAAAAATATCCATCGCAATTCCGAATGGAAGATTTTGGAGGATATTCTTTTAAAAAAAGTGCATGATCATCAGCTCCCACAATCCACTATTGAAAGCTTGATGCTTGAAGCACGGAATATTCTGGAGAGCGGCACTCTGGATTCAGAAGCCGAAGCCAAAATAATCGGACTCCCTGAACGAGCGGAAGCAAGAGTGCTCTATGAACTAGGCCGACACCACTTTCCTGACCTTAACTTTGTTCTTCTCGATTATCATAACAACGGCATGCTAGGAATCCCTTCAGAAAAAAATTGTGATGTTCTTGTTACGCATGGAGAATCATTACAGCACATTCATCAACTTGCCAAAGAACTGAAAGGAAAAATAACTATCGTTCCCGGATTTATTGGCACTAAACTAGGGACGAAAGAGATGGTCACCTTAGAACGTGGCATGTCTGACGGAACTGCTACTTATTATGGGGCTGCTTTATACCTTCATGATGTCCGCATCTTTAGTGACCAAAACGGCATTCTCCCTATCGATCCAGAAATTGTGGCAGGACTTCATCCTCTCCCTGAATTAACCTATCGTGAAGCAGAAGCATTTGCTGGACTCGGAGCAAAAATAATCAACGACGTGGCCTTGCGTCCAGCCCGCGAACGCGGTATTCTCGTCAGCATTTTAAATAGTTTTGATTTTTCACAGACAGGAACAAAAATACGGGCCAATCCTTCCCTTGCCCATTACGGTGTCAAAGCTATTGCCCATGTTCCGGGGTATGAATTAGTAACTGTCTTCGATATGAGAATGAATGAGAAAGGTGTCGCGGCCAATGTCGCGCGCACATTTGCTGAAAATAGTATTAGCATTGATAGTGAAGTTGATGGTGATTCCTGCAGAACATATGCTGTCATTCCCACCGCACTTTTACAAAAAGCACGAATGCAGCTGGAACAACAGGGCTATCGCTCAACAACTGCCAATCGAATGAGTCGACTGGCTATAATTGGAGAGGGCATGGATGCCGTGCGCCGGTATGGACAGGAAACTCCAGAAGAAATTTTATTACGCACCTTACGGCAACAGGGCCTTTCCGTGGAAATGCATAGCTTCAGCCGGAATTCAGTTATCCAGTCTGTGTTCATTCCACAGGAATATACTCATCGAGCGGTTACCCACCTGTATCGCGCCTTTGGCTTCCACCGGAATGAAAAATAATCACTTACTATGTTTCGCTTCACTTCAGGATGCTGAAGAATCTTTGCACTGATTAGTTGAATTTTTAGGCATGATGTTTTAATCGTCCTCATCATTCCCGTCGTCGTATTCCCGCGATGATCCCAAGAATAAGGCACGCACATTCCGGAGTTCTTGAGCAGTGTAAAAAACCGGCCCATGTCCAACCACAAATATTTTTTTATTCTCCTGTTCCGCATCCCTGACCCAGCTGGTGAAGCTTTCCCGTCCAGACAGCTCTTGAGCTATCGAGTCGTGGATTTGGCCTTTGGGAAATTCCCTGACGAGTGAAAGGAAATAATCGGTTTCTTTGGTCGGAGGATCTCTGCCTGCAATCATAAAAACACGTGATGGTTCTGGATGCTGCCACTCGTACACTTCGTTTCTAGAGACCTGGTGTCCCGAAAAATGGACAGATTCAATTCCTTCACGACTCAAGAATTTTCCTAATTTCTCAATGTAGAGGTCTCCTGTCCTGTCACTATACTGGTCCGGGTCAAGCCGAGTGACGGAACAATGGGTGTACTTCTCTGTTACTAGTTTATCAATAAATAATGCCGCAGCCAAAGGGTGGATATAATGATGGCCAACCATACCAAAACTGGACAAAGAATAGAGATATAAACTTTATGCAACTACGTAAAGCTAAAACGCAACTACAACGCCAGCCTTCCCAATACCACTTCGGCATTAACTCATCATCGCCTTACTTATCGAAAACTTTAAATAGTTCAATAGTTCAACTATTCAACATGGAAACCGATATCGTTAAAATGAGCCTAAAAGGGCAATTAGTGGTTCCTCAGGAAATTAGAGATGTAGAAGGCTTTACCGCTGGCGACCGCTTTATCCCCTTTCCCGTAAAAAACGGCGTGCTGTTCAAGAGGGTTAAAATCCCGAATGTCAATGTCGAGTTTGAAAAATTATCAAAAGAAATTGAACAGCGGTTTAAAAAGCAAAAAATAACTCCTGAGGACGTAAATGAGGCGGTGAAATGGGCCAGACGAAAGTCCTCCTAGACACCAATATTTATATCTCCGCTTTAGGATGGAATGGAAAACCACGCGAAATTTTTCAGAGATGTATTAAGGGTGAATTGCAATTAATAACCTCCTCTCAACAAATCAATGAATTGCGGTGAGTAATGGATTATCCAAAATTTAATCTTACACCAGAGGAAAAAGAAACATTCATTTCTCTCATTTTAGAAATAGCAACAGTGGTTGAGATTCCTGGCAAAGTCAAAGTTGTTGAACAAGATCCTGACGACGATGCCATACTTGAAACGGCCATTGTTGGGAAGGTCGATTATCTCGTAACTGGTGATCCTCATTTATTGGACTTTAAAAAATTTGCAGGAGTAAAAATTATCACAGCAAATGAATTCTTGATGATATCAGAGATATAAGATTACTACAGCCCCAGCCTTCCTAACACCACTTCCGCCTTAAACTCCTCTAAATCCTCATACTTCTGTCCCGTCCCTAAAAACAAGATAGGCTTCTTGATGGTATAGGCAATCGAGAGCGGTGCACCGCCTTTTTCATCGACATCTGCCTTGGTTAGAATAACGCCGTCGAGATCAACGAGTTGATTGAATGTTCGAGCCTGCTCAATGCAGTCGTTTCCGGTAATGCTCTCACCTACAAAAATCTTCAAGTCCGGCTTCGACACTCTGATTATTTTCTGCAATTCTGACATCAAGTTAGTATTGCTGTGCAGTCGTCCGGCAGTATCAATGAGCACCACGTCAATCTTGTTCTTCTCCGCATATTTTACGGCATCATAAGCCACGGCAGCCGCATCGGCGCCGTAATCGTGCTTAATTGTTTTCACGCCTAATTTGTGGGCATGCTCTTCTAATTGCTGGATCGCCGCCGCCCGAAAGGTATCTGCTGCCGCCAACACCACTGTTAATTTGTGCTGCTGGAAATAACGGGCAAGCTTCGCAATCGAGGTTGTTTTTCCCGCGCCATTGATGCCAAAAAAAGCAATCACTAATGGTTTCCTTTCTCCAGCCATCTCCAGCACATTTACTTTCTCAACTGATACAATCTCTTGGAGCGTCTGTTTCAGCGTCTCCGTCACCTTTTTGGAAACGTCCCACGGCAAGGGCTTATCTACTAATTCCTTCTTCAGATCGTCTTTAATCCTCTCGATAACTTCCACAGAGACATTATTTTCCAATAACGCCACTTCCAGATCCCAGAATAATTCGCCAAACTTTTCTTCCGAGATCGTCCTGGTGGTAAACGTCTCTTTAATCCGCGTAAAGAAGCCTTTCTTTTCTTCTTTCAGTTCTTCAGCTTCTTCTTTTGCTTTTAATCCTGCTTCTTTGATTTTTTTTTCTTCTAAAACTTTTCGTTCACTTATCTGAACCGGCTTTTCAGTCCAATAATTCCATCCCGGCTGCCATTGCTTGGCGTTTCTCCAATCATCCTTAAATGCCTGCTCCCAGCTTTTTCCTTTTAGCAGAACTTCCATGGCTAATTGCGGAGCCTGATGGGCGACAATGGCGACGTGCTTGCCGGCATATTTATCCCAGAGAAAGTTCAGAAACTCCGCCATCCGTCTCTCGACGTCACGATACGATTCCCCGCGGGGAAATGCGGTATCAATTCTCTTCAGAATATCCGCCTTGACCTTCTTTTCATCCTGCCCATTCAACTCTCCATAATTGCATTCCCGTAATCGCCCATCGGGAATGATGTTGTACGGATTTTTTGGCCAGGTTAATTTTGCGGAATCCACAGCTCGCTTCAAGTCCGAGCAGAAAATGACGTCAAATTTCTGATCACCGATCAGCTCACGCAATTCGCGGGATTGTTTCTTTCCTAATTCAGATAATTCTCCCGGATTCCAGCCGGTGGAAATATTGTTTTCGTTATCTGTCGTCGTTCCGTGAACGAAATAGGTTATTTTGACGCCATTTATTTTTTCTTTCGATTTTACTTCTTTTTTCTCTGGAAGAACTCCCACTTTCTTTTCCGGTAATTTAGATCTTGTTTCTTTTTTCTGGATTTCAGTTCTCTTGATCTCAATTTCCTGAATCTCTATTTTTTCTTTCAGAATTTTCTCTGGGTGAACTTCTTTTTTTGAAACTTCTATAACTTTTTTCTCAGGAACTTTCTTTACTTCTTCCTCCGTCTTCCTGGAGAAGATAGAAAGAGCGTCCTTAAGCTTCTCTTTGAGTTTCCCGAACATCGTGCTCCACTTCCTGATAGATCTTCATCGCCTGCGTGCTGAGCTGTTCCAGAACGGCATTCGCTTCTATGATCTGCTCCTGCACCTGCGTCTCCTGCTGTCCCAATAACTGCACCACTTCCGGGATCGTCCGCTCCACAGTCACATTTGATCCCACATTCACAATGAGTCTCTTATTTTCCAGCAATTCTGCTTTCAGAAAAATGCCGTTGGCGATCGGCGCCAGGATCTCATTTTTCTTGGGCGTCTTTTCCAATTCCGTAACCGCATTTTTGGAAATCTCTAATTCCTGCATCTGTTCATTCAATATCTCTAAATGCCCGCCTAACTGCTCAATCTGCTGCTGGAGCATCTGAAACCGCTGGTACTTTTCCTGTACGGACCCCATTATAGCTTTCTCCGCAGCTGCTTCAGGAATTTCTCATATAACGCTTCGCTCTTCAGAAAGGCAATATCCGGCTCTTTTGGAAACAACGGCGTGTTCCCTGAGATGAGGCTCTTCCCTTCCTTCATGATGGCCTGCAGTTCTTTCTCTACCAGAACTTTAAGTACGATACGGTCGTCTTTGGTCAAGGTCATAACAAGAGGAATCTAGGGGGGATTTTATAAGGTTTTTGTTTAAAATATATGTTAAACACCCGAAAGGTATAAATAGCCTTTTTCTTCTGTCACTATATGCTCGGCCAGACTAAATTACTTCTTATCCCGTGCTCCGGGTTAGAAACGAAGACGCTCGCGGAAGAGATCTATCAAATTCTCCATCAGGACTACGGGCTCGAAAATCAGGTTGAAATTCTGCTCAGTAAACGAATGGCAGAGGTAGATAAGGAAACTCCTAAAGCTCATCGCCATCCCTTGGTAAGCGATTCTTTTGCCGACCGCGAGGTGGATGTTGATATTGGCGCCAATCAATTAAAGGATGTTATCCGCGGCAAACATGTTGTTCTAGTTGAGCATTTATTGACGCCGTATCGGAAAGTGTCTCCGGAAGATTCTGACTCTGTTTCCGTCAATGATCATATCATGACCGTCCGCGGGTTTTTGGAAGTGATTGGAAATGTCGATACACTTCAGCGAACGCTGGCAACACCATATTTAGCCTATGTTCGGTCTCATAGCGTTGAAAAATATCAAAAGAGAGGATTTTATCAGTTTGACTCTTTGCGGTTAATGTTGCAGGATCTTCAGAAAGGCGGTTTGGACGTTTTAGCCACCATTGATCCTCATTCCCTGAAAGCAGCACAACTGGCAGAAGAATTAGGCATGGCTTTTCATATCGCAAATCCGTTCCAGTCCGGGAGGGCAATAAATCCTTATAAACTGGGCCTATCTGGAGAAAAATCGAGAGAAATCATAAAACGTCTACGGCCATTCCATGAGTTGATCGTCAGGTTAAAAGAGCAACAAAGTGCGCAGCATCTCTATTTTGTCTCTGTTGACGACGGCACCGAGCACCGTGTAGAGAATGTGGTTGATAGAGCTTTTCCCAAAATTCCATCAGAAGAAGCTTATGCACTTCTTGCCTACTTTGAAAAAGACCGATTCTCTTACGATGGTGCCACGTCTCGGTTTAAGCCATTTAGTCCTATTAAAGAAAGTAATATTGATAAAGAAGGAACGTATATCATCATTGACGACATGTTTGCCAGTGGCAGCACCGCCATGAAAGCGGCTAAGATATTCAAGGAACATGGCGCCAAGCAAGTCGTTGGCTGGATGAGTCATGCCGTGACTACGCCTCTACAGCATAGGACCGCTAATGATAGAAAATATTTAGATAAAGTTGTCTGTTTGGATACTGTCCCGCAGCATCCCGATTTGAACGTAGAATATATTAAAGCCAGCGCTGATCTTTTGGCTGCCGAATTATACAAAGCGCATCAGAAATTAGTGGCATCACGTTGAGATCTGATAAAACTCCATCTCATCCGTCTTCTCGTCCACAAAGATATTTTCCTCTTTCGTCTTTACTTCCTGCTCCCCCTTTACTTCCGACTTCCTCTTATCCGCTGTCCCCTTTCCGCTTAATCCCACCTGCGGCGTCTTCTTCCAATAATATTAAAAGGAATCAGGGAGTAATGTTTTTAATGGAGTGGTGTATTTGTAGGTTAAGAAGGTGTTACCTATGCTTTTAGCCAAAAATAAAGAGTATCTTCAACTATTGCACGAGATTAAAGTTAGGGTTAGGTCTGCTCAGATAAAGGCAGCGATTTCTGTCAATAAAGAGCTTATCGGCTTGTATTGGGATGTTGGTAGAATGATCACTGAAAGACAAGCAAAGGGTAAATGGGGGGATTCGATCGTAGATATGCTTGCTGGTGATTTGAGACGAGAATTCCCAGATATGAAAGGGTTCTCCAGAGCAAATATCTTCAATATTCGTCAATGGTATCTTTATTATTCAGCTGTAGATGAAAAAGTCCAACAACTTGTTAGACAATTGCCATGGGGTCATAATATGGTTATCGTTAACAAAATAAAAGACTCTCAAGAAGCTATTTTCTATATCAACGAGACTATTAGAAATAATTGGTCAAGAAATGTTTTAATTCACCAAATCGAAAGTGGATTATATCAAAGAAAAGGTAAAGTTTTGCATAATTTTGAGGCTACATTACCAGCACCTCAATCAGATTTAGCACGGCAAACACTGAAAGACCCCTATATTTTTGATTTTCTTTCACTTGAAGAAGAGGCACAGGAAAGGGAAATTGAAAAAGAATTGACAAAGCACATCACAAAATTTTTGCTGGAATTAGGTGCCGGTTTTTCATTTGTGGGAAGCCAGTATCCTCTGGAAATATCGGGAAAGGATTATTACCTTGACTTGCTTTTTTACCATCTCAAATTACGCTGTTTTGTGATTATTGAACTGAAAGCAGGAGAGTTTAAGCCGGAATATGCCGGAAAACTGAATTTTTATCTCTCTGCTGTTGATAAAACATTGAAACAAGAAGGGGATAAACCGTCCATAGGGATTATTTTGTGTAAAACAAGAGACAAGGTGATAGCGGAATATGCTCTCAAAGATATGAGTAAGCCTATGGGTGTTTCTGAATATAAAATAGTTCGTGCTATTCCTGAGAAACTAAAAACGAGCTTGCCGACGATTGATGAACTGGAGAAAGAATTGTCAAAGAATGATGAGATACAAAAATCAATTAAGAGAAAGAAACAAAACAAATAAGGACATGAAAAATGCAGTTATTAAGTGGTTTAAAGAAATAGGTAAAAATGATACGTCAAGTGCTGGGGGGAAGGGCGCATCTCTAGGGGAGATGACTAGCACAGGAATTCCTGTTCCTCCTGGTTTTGTAATTCTTGCTGATGTGTTTGAACAATTTCTCCACGAAGCTAAAATTCATACCCAAATCGATGCCATTCTTCACAAAGTTGATCATCGCGCAATGCATACAGTAGAGCAAGCGTCAGAAGAAATTAAAGCTCTTGTTATGAATGGAGAGATGTCGAAGAAGATTACACAAGAGATTCTTACTGCGTTTAAGAAATTAGATGTGCCGTTTGTTGCAGTCCGTTCTTCTGCTACGGCTGAGGATAGCTCCATTGCGGCATGGGCTGGGCAGTTAGAAAGCTACCTCAATACAACCAAAGAAAATCTCTTAGAGAATGTGAAGAAATGTTGGGCTTCGTTGTTCACCCCAAGAGCTATATTTTACCGATTTGAACAAAATTTGCACGAGCAGCATATCTCTGTTGCGGTTGTTGTCCAGAAGATGGTGGAGTCAGAAGTTTCTGGAATCGCTTTTTCTGTCCATCCCGTGACGCAGGACAAAAATCAGCTCATTATTGAGGCAGGATTTGGATTGGGGGAGGCTATAGTTTCTGGACAAATTACGCCGGATAGTTATGTCATGGAAAAGAAAAATTGGAAAATTATTGAAAAGAGTGTTTCTACCCAAACCAAAGCACTCTACAAAAGCAAAAGTAGGGGCAATGAATGGAGAGAAATTTCTGGAAGTGGACAAAAGCTTTCCGATGCTCAGATTATAGAATTGTCAAAATTGGTGGTCAAAATAGAGCAGCATTATAGTTTTCCGGTAGATGTGGAGTGGGCTTTGGAAAGAGGGAAGTTTTATGTTGTGCAGAGCAGACCGATAACAATGTTAATAGATAAAAAAGAGAGTTTAAAACAGTTTAACAAAGAAAATTATCTGTTAAGCTTTTGGGTTCAAGGAGTGAGTGTTTTTGTGACTGATATTCATTTAGATGTGTACAAAAATCTTGAAGTGCTTTTTATTATTGATAGTGGTATGTTTAAACAATACTTTACTAAAGCAGCTTATGAACGAGCACTTGATGAAGGACTTCGTTTTTATAACGACAAGAAAACATTTCAAAATTATAAAAAAGATTTAACTTTGGATTGTGATCGGTTTAAGACATTTTTTGAACTGAAAATAAAAAATAAAGAAACTCTTTCGCGTGAAATTGTTAGTACTTTCTTTGATTATACTAAAAAGTTATGCGGCGACTATACCAAAATGAATTTTGAGTTTACTGATAAAGCTTATTCTCATCAAGATGAGAATCCCATCATTAAGAAGAATCTTTCTGGTGTTACACAATTTAAAGATCAAATACGAGCGTTCATGAATACGGTTTTATTTGAGCCGGAGGGGTATTCTACTCATTTTTTCAAGATACTTGGCAAACAGTTTAGTCTTTCTTCCCTCTTATTTAATAATCTAACCCAAAAAGAAATTCTTGGTTTGTTTGATGGGAAGAAACCTGTTGATTCAATTGTTTTGAAAAGACAAGAGGCGTTTGTTGAAAGTTATAACATTGATGGTTTTTATGAAGGAAGTGATGCTGAAAATATCATTAGAGAATTTAAAGAAGAGGTAATTTATTCTGATATTATAAAAGGAAATGTTGCAAGTAGAGGTAGAGTGACTGGAACAGTGAAGATAATTCCTGTGGATTACAGTGATTTAGATCGTGTTCATGCTGAAATTGAGAAAATGAAAAAAGGAGATATTCTTGTGGCAGAAACCACTGCTCCAGAATTGATCATTGCTTGTAAAAAAGCAGGGGCAATTGTAACTGATATGGGTGGTCTTATGTCTCATGCAGCGATTGTTAGTCGAGAGTTCGGAATTCCTTGTATTGTTGGGACAAAAAATGCTTCAAAAATCCTTAAGGATGGAGATCGTATAGAAGTGGATGCTACAAAAGGAATAGTTAAAGTCATTTCCCAGATTCCCCGCTCGTAGTCAATGCCAAAAAATTTTGGTGAAGCGTTAGCGAAACCGTTTAGTCAAGGTTAGAGGAAGTTAGTAATTTCATTATTCTCGTTTTTATCAACTAAACGAAAGCACCAACCATCAAAATTTCCAGTAGTAGCGAAGCGTGCGTACTTGTTAAAGCGTTGAAAAAATTGAATATAGCCTATCTTATCTGCACTAATTCTTCTGCCTCCCCATAAAACTCCATCTCATCCGTCTTCTCGTCCACAAAGATATTTTCCTCTTTCGTCTTTACTTCCTGCTCCCCCTTTACTTCCGACTTCCTCTTATCTACTGTCCCTTTTCCGCTTAATCCCACCTGCGGCGTCTTCTTCAGGTAATCGTCAGTGGTAAATTCTTTCCCCGAAGCAGCCAGCTCATGAAACTTCTCAAAATCTATCCAAGTATGCCAGACCCCATTCTTCTTGAATTTCTTTTTGGCCAGCATCACCACGCGGGATGGAAGATGTTCTGACACTATTTCATATTCGGGAAGATGGATCACTAAATCTTTACAGAATTCCACGATCTCTTCATGCAGCGGCATATTCTCCCGCTTCAATCGCTGCTGCGACGGGCCGACATGCATATAGCTTTTCACTTCAATGAAATCAGGAAAGCCTTTCATAATCAGCTCAGCATATTTGTCCAGAAGAACATCATTGATTCCTTTAATCACCGTCAGCCGGATGCACGTCCGCTGCTTTTTCCGAGATAAGTATTCCAGCGACTGGATCATCCTCTCCCAAAAATCAGGAAACAAAGGCACATCTACTTCTTTCAGCAGTTCTTTTGTCGGCGCATCCACGCTGCAATATAATTGTGTTATCGGCTTCAGGTTCTTGATGTGCTCGGGATACTGCGAGTTCGTCACCAGGAACGTGGAAACCTTATTCTGATGGAACATCTCCACTAATTCGTTCATGCGAGGATAGGTGATCGGCTCCCCGGTGAGCGAGAGCGCCACATGGCGTACCTCTTTGGATTTCTGATACGCTGCTTTGTTCGCCTTCTCCGAGCCGCCAAAACCCACCAATAGTTTATGATGCGCACAGAGACTTTCTTTAAAGATCAACTCCGGATCATCCACGTCCCATTTCCAGTCCTTGGAAACAGGCGCTTTATAGCCTCGCCAGCAGAAGGTGCAGCGATTCGCACAGCTGATCGAGGTGGTCATCTGCATGCACTGGTTGCTCATGATGCCATAGAACTTCAACTTGTAGCAGCCGCCCTGGCCATTGATCATGTTCTTGGTCCAGCCGCAGGTTTTGACCGCGCTGTGGCTGCCAATGATGCGATACTGCTGTTTTTCCAGTTCGGCGCGGGCGGCGGGAGTGAGCATGATGATTGTTTTTCAGGGGAATCTTTATAAAAATTTGCTCTTTCTTCAGCTGTATGGATACAAAATCAAAAAAGGCGACAAAATTGTACAAAAAAGAACACCGACAAAATGAGATTGCAGCAGAAGCACTTAAAGATTTACGCAAAGGCCACAACTTCGGTAAACTACTCTACACTAAAAGAGAGGAATTATACGACCGACCATGATCCTTTCTTGCACCCCGAACGAGCTATGCACATACCCTGCTTATCTCTGTGATAAATGCTTTGATAAATCGTTTTTTCCGGAGGATTGATTATGGAACAGCAGATAACCACTAAACTCAAGAAAACCTTTGAAGATTACGCACAAGAAGCTGAGGGGATAGAATTCTGGTTTGCCCGAGAGCATGTCCAGAATAATACAGATGTTAGAAAGCTTCTTGCTAAAAGCGGCATTAAACCAGAAGAATTGCTTCCTGAAAAAGATCTTCAAAAAATGCAAAGAAAGGTAAAATCTGAGGAAGAGAAGATTGCCGAATCTTCAAAGAGAAAGATGCAAAAGAGGTTAGGATAAATGCCCCTTTCCCTCCTCTTCGGTTCCGCAGGAATTCCCTTATCCACTCCCAAGCCCGATACACTTACCGGCATTCAGCACGTTCGTAAACTGGGCTTAGATGCCATGGAACTGGAGTTTGTGCGCTCGGTTCATGTCAGTGAAGAAAAAGCTCCTCTGGTCAAAGAAGCAGCGAAACGAAATAACGTCACCTTAACCTGCCACGGCCAATATTTTGTCAACCTCAATGCTCAGACAGAGAAAACTTTGCAGGAAAGCGTGCGGCGGATTCTGGAAGCGAGCCGACGAGCACATCAAGCCGGAGCCTGGAGCATCTGCTATCATATGGCCTATTACATGAAAGATGACCCGGAGAAAGTATTTCAGAAAGTTAAAGTGCAGGCAAAAAAAATCGTCCAGCAGCTGAAAAATGAGGGAAATGCCATCTGGCTGCGTCCCGAGACGGGCGGAAAAATAGCACAATTCGGCGACATCGACGCGTTAGTCAAATTGAGCCAGGAAGTAGAGCAAGTCTTGCCCTGTATCGATTGGGCGCATCATTATGCCCGAAGTTTGGGAAAAGTGAACAGCTATGAACAGTTTGCTGAAATCTTAGCGAAAATAGAGAAAGGATTAGGACGACAAGCTCTCGATAATATGCACATGCATCTGGAAGGCATAGCGTATACCGATAAAGGCGAACGCAATCATCTGACTGTTGCGGAGTGCGATTTTAAGTATAAAGAAGTATTAAGAGCACTAAAAGATTTCAAATGCAAAGGAGTTCTTATTTCCGAGAGTCCCAATGTTGAAGAGGATGGATTGCTGTTCAAGAAAACCTTTGAAAAGCTATAAATACTAAATAGCTCTTTTTTGAGTATGCCCTGCCCCAAATGCCATTCCGTCAAAGTACAGGTCACGGAACACAACGGCCTTTCCTTCGTCAAATGCCGTCAATGCGGCTATGATGAACTGGAAGAAAGTTACGTTCCGGCACAGAAAACCAGCCAGCGGGAGAAAGCACGCTACACCCCGTACAAAGCCGGGAGGAAGGTCAAATAATGGTCAAAGATATGACCGGAAAACGCCACGAGTACTTTGAAGCTATTTTACAGCTGCGCGAAGTTTCTGAAGAAATCGAGGACTTTGCCTACGATGAAATCAAACGCCATAACATCCATATCGCCAAGACCGTGCAGATGAAGAATGGCTACGACATTTACTTGGCTGACTCCCCTTTTAGCAAATCGTTAGGAAAAAAACTCCAGCAGCAGTTTGGCGGCGAGTGTGTGACCACCGCCAGCATTTATGGAACCAAGGATGGCAAGGAGCAATATCGCATCACTATTTTATTTCGAGGATTGCCGTTCAGGAAAGGACAGAAAGTATCCTACCAAGGAGAAGAATACAAGGTGAAATTATTGGGAAAAGGGATACTACTTCAGCACATCCAGACGGGAGAGAAGGTTCATCTGAAATTTAGCGATGCGGAAAAGGTGAAAGTGGCATAGGTTCTGACTAATGTTTCAGCCCCAACATCTTTCTCAACTTCGGCATTTCCTTTTCCATCGCTGCTTCACCGATCTTGACAAATCTTTCCTGCTTATCAAAATCAAGCCAGTCCAATCCATCAAAAATAGGAGTTATCTTTACATCCACGTCAGCACGCTGCAATCGCTCCCAGGCCAGATTGTTGGTCAGCGCATTGAATGTTTCATACATCACCTTCGTTATCATCGGCGGTTCTCTTCCGGCAGCAATCCGCAGCACTCGTGCGGGATAGAGCAACTTGTCAAACAGCCAGATCAACAACGTTCGCAGATATTTTGGCCAATTCTCCGGGAAAAGCAGCTTTTTTACCTGTAATAATTCCGAGATGACAAACTGCTGCCGCCATTCACCGAGCAATGATTTCTCCTTGACTTCCGGCCCTTTGACGGCCTTGGTCTTAGTATACAGATCCACGGCAATGACGATGTCTGCGCCCATCGCTTTTACCACATCAAATGGCGTTGGATCGACCACGCCGCCATCGATATACGTATGCCGGCCAACCCGGACAGGAGTGAAAATCCCCGGAATAGAGATGGATGCGCGAAGAGCCCGGGCGACATTTCCTTCCTGAAGAATGACTTTCTCTTGAGTGCTTAGATTATACGCTACAATCCGCAGGGGAATGTCTAATTGTTTGAATTTCTTGTTAAAAACCAGCGTGCGCAAGCGCTGTTCCGCACGCTTGCCGCGGAGCAATCCTTCTTTCGGGATGGTAAAATCCACGATATGCTTCCAGTCCGTTTTCTTGAAAAGCTCTTCAATCTCTTCCGGCGTACGGCCGGCGGCATAGGTCGCTCCCACCACTGCGCCTACAGATGTCCCGGCGATGAAATCAGGATAGATCTTGTGCTGATGCAACACTTTCAGAATTCCGATATGACAAATACCGCGGGCTCCGCCGGAACCCAATGCCAATCCTATTTTTTTACGCACCTCTATCGCCTCGATACTCAGAAAGCAGCTGTCCTATAAAATCATTGCGGTTGATCTGCAGGCTTTCCCGGTCCAGAAGCGCAAAATATTCAGTATCCAGTATGAACGGATCGTCCAGCTGGACAGTGATGCAATGGCTGCGGATATCCGGGCAGCCTTTCTGGCGGCAGATGAGAGTGATATTTTTTTGCTGCAATTCTTGCAGTACATGAAGTGAATAGATGCTAGGATCGGAAACAAACAGGATATCATTCTCCTGAAAGCGCAGTATTTTATTTTTTCCCTCAAATTCTTTCTGGCCGAGGGTATTTAATTTTTTGATCAGAAGAAATCGCGGAACATGGGTAATGAAGGCATACAATTCATTCAACTGCTCAAAGAGATGGTCGATCTGCTTTTGTTTGCCGGCAATTTCCTGAGTCTGCAGTTGCAGCCGCTGTTCTTTGAATTTCAGGAGCGTGTCAATGCGCTGGTTAACATTGCGCGCTTGCTGTTGAAGCCGCTGATTTACGCTGGCAAGAGAGCTACATTCTCGTTCTCGTTCTTCCAGTTCGGTGTGCAATAATTTGCTCTCTTGTTTGGACGCTGAAAAGGATTGATACAATCTCATAAAATCCTTCTGGATAATTTTGTGCTCATCCACGACCTTCTCAATAATTTTGTTTTCTGGAGTCGGGCGAGTGAGAATATCCTTAATCGATGCAAAATGCAATTCTTCGCGCAGCGCCAGGCGGGTAAATTTTTCCTGAAGCTCTTCCAGATGATGCTTGGCAATGAACACATTCATTTTTGTCAGTGCCGGCAGCAATTTCTTGTAGGCATACGCGGCCGCTGCTAGGCAGTCAGATTGATGGTGGTTTTGATACTTATAGTCAGGATAATAGGTTCTCATCAGCATCCTCTTCTCCTCCCACAACAGATCCTCTTCCGGCACTATTAATCTGGCTCCTGACTTCCGGGAGAATTCTTCAACAAACGAAGGGATTTTCTTTTTATCCGTTGCGGCAATGACTGGTTGGCAGACTTCAAACACCGCAGCCAGCATTTTCGCTAAGGTGAATTCCTTTCCGCTGGCAAGAGAGATGATCTTCCCCTGCAGATCGATGGCAGCAAAGGCAGCTGTCGTTCCCGGATCGATGCCGATGACGGCTAAGGGCTTCATGTCCTGGGGGAAAAGTTGCAAGAATATTAAAATTTATTCATCATACGGTACTGTCCGTTTAGTGAGTGATGTGCCCATGAGTGCAGTGAGGGAGAAGGCATAAGGCTGTTCGGAGGTTGGATTAGCACTATAGAAGGGTTTGAATAACCTATCTTAATAGTTCAAACCCTTCTAAGTAGGACTTTGAATATTGATGAAAAGAATGGTTATTCAAAGTCCTCTATAAACGCAGCGAGATGTTGCGAAATCACTACGATTAATCCGCCCGAACTGCGGCACATCACTTACTTTTTGGATTGTGCCCATCATCATGCTCAAAACCACTTATTGTATCGCCTAGGTTCAGCCTTCGATATGGAAAGTTTTGGGAAGGAGTGCAATTCGAGGAGGTCAATGTCCGAGGCTCTCCTTCTAATGGACAATACTTCAGCGCTTTAGGATCCTGGATTGTCCTGCCATAGTTTTTTCCTTCTGTGCCTAGTAGTTCCAACGTAAATTCCACGGTCCCAATACTAGACGAATCTACGCCGTCAATATTCCAATAATCAATCCTAGCCGTGCTTAGCGTCATGCCCCGTCTGGCATTATTGCATTCAGTGGCATCGCACATTCCTTCCAATAAAGAAATCGGCTTATGGGACATCTTATGCTCATCTGCTACCTTCTGCTCATCTGCTACTGACAGTCCCTGTAGCTTCAGTTCCTGTAGGGTGAGATACTTGCGGTCGATCATGATTTTGTTTTTGAGGGATCTTATTTATAAACCTTTTTACTCTCAAGTTATAAACAAATTAAAAGCAACATATTTATAATACCTCTTCTCCTACCACAATTCATGAACGTCCGTCTTCATATCAGTGTACTTGCTTTTTTACTCCTTCTCTTTTCCGCTCATGCCACCCATCAGCCGCAATACCAGATGAAACTTCTGGCGGTTCAAGAGTCTCCTGAGGGATTAGAAGGCAGCACCGCTCAACTGTTTTTAGAACTCAAGCCTGGATCAGGCCGTGTATTCCTCGACACCTTTCCCCTCACAAAAATGGATACTCAGATTTCCACTAGATTTGCCAAGGAGATTGCCTGCAAGTATTTCAAGCTGGACTGCAACAAGTACGATTTCATTTACACCATCAAGGCGGAATCGAACATCATCGGCGGGCCGAGCGCCGGAGCGGCCATCGCCTCATTGACGACCATAGCCATGCTGGATTTGGAGTATGATGATAACATCGCCGTCACCGGGACAATCAATTCCGGCGGCATTATCGGACAAGTGGGCGGCATCAAAGAAAAGATGGAAGCGGCTAAGAAAGCCGGCCTTTCTACCGTGCTTATCCCTTTAGGATCGGCCAAGTCCAGAGAATTCCCGCAAATAAAATGGAATGCCAGCAATAATGCCGTCAACATTTCCCTGGCCAATCGGACGATTGATTTGGTCGACTACGGCCGAAAGAACCTCAGCCTTTCTGTCGAGGAAGTTATCGATCTGGATGAGATCATCTTCCAGCTGACGGGAAAACAGCTCAACCATAAAAACGTGAGCATAACCCAGGATACCGGATACCAGCAGATTATGCGGGGACTGCAGGATGTCCTTTGCGGCCGCGGTGAAAAAATAAGAAAAGAGATGGAAGCATCCGGCTTTCAGATCAATGAGACGGTGGCAGAAAATCTTGGAGAGAAAGAAGGAAAAGCGCGTAATGCCACGGCCACAGGTGATTATTATTCTGCTGCCAGTTTCTGCTTCGGCAACAACATTGTCCTGAAGTCATATTACTATCAGCAGCGGAAATTAAGTTCCGCAACGGTGCAAAAACAGTTCACCGCTCTGAACAAAAAAGTTCAGGCGCTTGAACAGCAGTTAACACAGGAAAAGATAGAGACGATTACCGATTTACAGGCTCACATGGTGGTCAAAGAGCGGTTGAATGATGTGAAAAAGCAGATGCAGGAATTCGAGCGGCGAAAAGCCGGACAGCCAGTAAAGGAATTTTATGGGCTGCTCGCCTATGCTGAAGAGCGGTTCTTCTCAGCGTTATCGTGGATGCAGTTCTTTGAGATGGAAGGGACAAAATTTATGGTTGATGAAGAGCGCCTGAAAAATTCCTGCCAGCAGAAGATTTCCGAAAGCGAGGAGCGCTATCAATATGCCAGCTTCTTTCTGGGCGAGCTTCCCATATTTAACATTCAGGAGCGCATCCAAAGCGCCAAAAAAGCAGCTGAGGAACTGGATTTTGAATTCTGCCTGATTGAAGCATCACAGGCCAAGGCAGAAGCCAATGCCATCTTAAGCACGTTGGGATTGAGCGAAGAGAATTTTGGCGGCTTCTTAGAGAGCAAGCAGCGGGCGGTAGAGCGGGTCATTTTTGAAAACAGCGCCGCAGGGATGTTTCCTATCCTGGGATATTCGTATTATCAGTATGCCCTCTCACTGAAAGAGGAGGAGTACACCTCGTTGATTTATCTGGAATATGCGCTGGAGATGAGCGACCTGAGTATTTATTTCCCGGGTGAGGAAAATGGAAAAGAGAGGAAGTTTGAGGTGAAGAAAGAGTGGATTTTGGTAGGGGAAGGGTTTGTGATTGGTGTTTTAGTGGCGGCGCTGGCGTTTTTCATTTTCAGAATCTACCGAAGGCCGAAGCTGGTGTGGGTGAGGAAGTAAGTTTTTCTGTTTTGGTCTAAAATTTGACCGACATCTTTAAAAACTATACACACTTATATGTATAAAAATGTTAAGCCGAAAAGACCTCGTAACCCTCAATCTGGAATTCCACACCGGTAAACTGGCTAATCCCGGCAGTCTGGAGTTTGCTCTTGATCAGGCCCAGCGAAGCCGAGACTGGTTGAAATCAACAGCGTACTTAGTCCGGGCTATCGTCTCTGATCACGTCTTTGAGGACGGCAACAAAAGAACAGCGGCGGCGATTATAGCGACGTCTATAGATCTGCGTAATCTTTCCTACAACAAGGAAAAAATTGACAGAACAGTTTTGAAGATAAGTGCCAAGAGCATAAAAGATACACGAAAACTTTCGAGGCTGATCAAAAATGTCATCGAGTGAATTTGTTCAACGGGCTAGGAAAATCATCCGTGAGAACCCGGAAATGTTCTCGGCACTGGAAGAGTACGATCGGACGAGAAAATTGCCTAAATTGAGCTATAAAATACGCGCTAATTTTACCCTCGACGCTGAGATATTGCGGCAATTCCGAAGCTATTGTAAAAATAGAGGTATGAATATGTCCCGAGTTCTGGAAAATCATATCAGAGAAGAATTGAAGAGAAAGTGAGTTTGTCAATAGAGATATACCTGCTGAGTAGAATATAAACCCCTGCAAGCCGTCTTGCGACAGCCTGCTGGGGAAAAAGAGGTGATAGATGTTTACTACTCTAAAATAGGGTTCTCTTTATAAACTTTATGAAAGAATTAGTATTCTAAAGTAGTTAAGAGAAAATGCCTCCGCGGAGACTTTCATGCCGCAACCAATTGATTGCATGCCTTTGAACTCCGGTCAGAAGCTGATTGCACGGCAATATTCCGTACCCTTTGGATTTGCCGTACCGCAAGCTCCTATCCTGTCCAGGCTAGACGACAGAGGCAACGAAATTAGAAAACGAAGGCTATTTAAAAAACTAATGAGATTCCTTCTTGATTTGCCCGCCGCCAGCAGGCAGAAATTTAATAATTTCGTCAACATCACCGCCACGTAATTTGTATTTTATTTTTTTGGCGAGATCACTTTTTGACTCATCGCCAGGGATGACTTGCACGTACTCAGCAGTCTGTTTTCTCACTGCCGAGATTGGACCGCCGATAATGATGCCGTCTTTTATTCCCAAGGCATATTCTAATTTTGGATACAGATAATTAGTCTTTCCATAAATCATGAAACTGCCTTTTTCTAAATATTCACCGGGTTTGGTTTCTTTCGTCACTTGCTCCGGCTTCACATACATGACGTCAATCGTGGTGTGCTGCAACTTCCAGGCGCGGGAGTGAACTGCGGTAGCCTGTGCTGCTTCCTGCAGCGTCGCCTCGCTTGCTTTCTGTCCATTCTTGATAACAAAAAACGGCGAGCCAGCCATATCCGTATGGAAAACCAAGTCCTCTTTCTCGGTATGTTTTTTGATGATCAGCTCATTGCTCGTCGCATCCTTCCCGCCAATGCAGAGAAAGCCTTCACTGGAAAAGAACCAGTGGAATTTCTCGTACCACTCCTGTTTCCGTTTCCGCTCCTGAAGCAGTTGTTTTTGCTGTTCCTCATCCCAGAATTTCGCTTCCTGCTTTTGCAGCTCATCCAGCTTTCGCTGCGTCACCGCCAGCGCCTCTTTTGCGCCTTGCATCTTTTTCTTTGCTCTCTTCGCCAGCTCGTAATAGACCGCAGCATTCTGGTCCACGGATTTTTCTAAGGAGATTTCAATGTTCATATTATCTTCTTAACTTTTTGAACAGATGATTATATTTAAGAATACGCACATATTTATAAAGTCTACTTACTCTAGGCACTATCAAAAAAGTGAGTGCAAGAAATGCGAAGAAAATCACATTTCTGCACAGAAATGAAGTAGCTTCTTCATTTCTTGTGATGGCAGGCCGTCTGACCAACCAAAAACCAGATCCCTTTTAGGAGGTCTGAATAGTTTTTGGCCATTAACTAGGGTATATTGTCCTTTTGGTCAGACACTTACTGGCCAAGCCTCACCTACAAAACGGATAGTGCCTCACTCTAGATAAAAATCCCTCTGATGATCAATTTTCAGCGCAACAATCTCGATAACGCCCTTTCCCCTTACTTGCAGCAGCATAAAAACAATCCCGTCTTCTGGCAGGAATGGTCAAAAGAAGCCCTAGAATTTGCCAAGCAGCATCAGAAATTACTGTTCATTTCTATCGGCTATTCCGCCTGCCACTGGTGTCATGTGATGGCAGAAGAAGCCTTTTCCAATCAGCCTATTGCGCACTTCCTTAACGAACATTTCCTTTCTCTCAAAGTCGATCGTGAACAACGCCCGGATATTGATCATTATTTCATGTCTTTTATCCAGGCCGCACAAGGTCAGGGAGGCTGGCCGCTCAATGTTTTTTGTACGATGGATTTGATGCCGCTTGTCGCCATGACCTACGTTCCTGCCGAAGAGAAATACGGCCTTGCTGGTTTTTTAGAGGTGTTGAAAGAGGTAAAAGAGGGATATGAAAAACATAAAACACCAGTAAAAGCATTTACTCCTTCTCCACCCTCATTAATACAGTTGCCGGAAGACCACGTCATTCAGCTCATCCTCAACCATTTTAATGCTGCCACCGCAGCCTTCGGCCCTGGCGCCCAGTTCCCTCCCCATTGCACTCTGCTATTTCTATTGCATTATGACGAGCAGACAAAATCGCTGAAAGTTCGCCAGCTTCTAGGAAAGCTGCTTGACGTCATAGCTGCCCGTGGACTGCACGATCACCTGCAGGGTGGTTTTTTCCGTTATTGCGTCGATGAAAATTGGAACATCCCCCATTTTGAAAAGATGCTCTATGACCAGGCGATGCTGCTCTGGGTTTACAGCCTGGGATATAAAGTCCTGAAGAGGCCTGCCTATAAGATCATCGCTGAAAAAATTATCCGTTGTTTAGAAGATAGCTTTGCCGGAGAGGGGATGTATTATGCCGGCATCGACGCCGATACAGGCCATCAAGAAGGAGAAACCTATCTCTGGACCAAAGAAGAACTTCAACAGGCATTACCGCCGGAGGAGTTTGAGAAATTTTCCGGACTATACTCCATTGAAGAAAATTTTGAGGGAAAAATCCATTTAATCAAACAGGGTTTAACCTTTCTGCCGGAAATCGAGGAGAAACTTCTTAAAATAAGAAAAAAGAGAAAACACCCGTCTGTTGACAGAAAATACATCACCAGCTGGAACGCCTTGACGGGAATCAGCCTGCTCCTGGCGGGAAGATATCTGAAGAACACCAGTGCACGAGAAAAAGCACTCTCCCTATTCAATGCTCTTGCTCAGCAACAGGTCAAAAATGGCCAAGTCGTACATAGTTCTTTAGCCGGTAAACTGCAAGCCGGCGCCTTTTTGGAGGACTATGCCAGTTTACTTCTATTTGCAACGTATGTATATGAAGAAACAGGGAAGCATCAGGAGTTAATGGTATCATCCTCAAAAGAATTAAAAAATTTTAAGAAAACATTCTGGATAGAGAGTATCACTGAAGATTTTATTCCTATTCCTGCGCAAAATTTTGATCATCCTCTTCCGTCAAGTACGGCGTTAGCTGAATTAGCACAATGGAGATTTGCGGCAGTGTTAAAAAACAAGGCCGGAAAACAATTCTATTATTCTCCGCTTCAGCATGACGGCTTAAATCTCCTTGCCGTACTCAGTCGCCATACGCATATTGTCCAGACGCCCCATCTCATCTCCTGGGATGCACTGCCCATTAATTGTATACAATTGCCAGGGAAAGAACTTCAGGACTTTTACCATGGGAAATACCTGGCTTATAGCCACGTAGCAGAATTAGTACAGAGCCTGCAATGAAGCACTCTCGTTACGAAAGTCAATTCCCCGCTAACAACTCCTTACTTTCTCCACCGTCACCGCCTGCTCGGCACAGATCTCTTCCGTATCAGAGAAGATAACTTTCGGAATGACTT
Organism: Candidatus Woesearchaeota archaeon; assembly: GCA_016185625.1. Lineage (GTDB taxonomy): Archaea > Nanobdellota > Nanobdellia > Woesearchaeales > GW2011-AR9 > JACPND01. Next base: position 62,441 of record JACPND010000007.1, read on the forward strand.
TCAACTGCTTGATCTCACCGGAAACAGCGGTATCATACGGCATCTTTCCCACATACGACAAGGCCTTCTGTATCTTTGCATCCGTAAAATCTTTCGATTCCGCTTTCTGTGAACCGATGACATTCAGCAGCAGCCCTTCAATCCTGATATTCACCCCATTCTCAGCCGTAAAATCTATCTCTTTCTTAGCAGCATCATAACATAACTGCTCTTTTCCCCCAATCTGTAAGAAATGTAAATCTACATCAATGGCGCACTGCGCCCGTTCTTCCACTTGTGCAGAACCCACACCCATGACGGTCGTTCCCACGGCAATCGCAAACGTAATCAAGATAGAACTCGTCATGATGACGGTAATGGCTTTCTTTCCCCATCTCTTGTTCCATCTCATAGTATCTTGTCTCCGGTCAGTTATATTAATATCTCCAATGTGTCTGCCCTTGGTACATGATTTCCGTGATCCGATGCGCCGGAATAAAAAATTCTTTTCCGTTCGCATCTTCAAACACCAGATGATCTTTCTCCACGGCTTTTAATCGGCTGGCTTCAACTGCAAAATCCTGTTTGGTGACCTTATCATGATATTTAATATGGAAGAGGTGTTTTTGCGGGTGGTTATGCACTGCCATAAGGACCTTATTCACAGCCTTGTCCAAGCCGCCCAAGGGATCGAATTCCCGGAAAATCAATCCTGACAGCACCAGCATCGTTGTTCCGATAAACAAGCTAAAGAAAGGCGCTTCCATATACGGAAAAGCTGCCGAGCTTTCCCAGATGCCTCTCCAAAACAAGATCAATCCCGTGGCGCTAAAGAGCGACCATAAGAAATGCCGATCCTGTTCGCGCAGTACCATTATGCCGCACCCGGCTTCCAATGTGTCACTCCATTGCGAAGCACTTCGTTAACTCTGGCTACCGGAATAAATGACTCCTGTCCGCCTTGATCCTGAACCACTAAAAAGCCTTTTTCTATCCGCTGCAGGTTCTTCGCCTCCAACAAAAAATCTTTCTTGGCCAGGCGATCCTGATACTTGATATGGAACTCCTGCTTCTCCGGCTGTTTGCTGATGTCCCGCAGCACATTGGCGGTGATTTTTTCCAGTTCGCTCAGTGGCGATTCACGGAAGATAAATGCCGAAAAGCCGAGCATGACCAGACCGATGACAAAGCTGACCCAGGGTTCTGCAAGAAGAGGAATAAACGATGAACCTTCCCACAATCCCCGCCAGAAGAGAATAATACCTGTCGCCCCCAGCATTGACCATGCGAATTTCTTGATTTGCTCGCCTGAAGCCATACATCACCTTTTTTAAGGGATAGAGCAAACTTAGATATATATACCTTTCTGAAAAAAGATGGGGGCAAACGTATCGTCACCTAGTACATCCGGGGTTGCCGTATCCACTTTTTGGATAGTGCCATTAAACCGCAAACTATTTTAACATCCTTTATTTTCCTCAACTTCGAAAGAAAGCATAAGAAACCATGATTATCATTATTATCGGCCCTCCTGGCAGCGGCAAAGGAACGGTCTCCGAACGGTTAGCCAAGGAGTTTGGATTTTTTCATCTCTCTCCGGGAGAATTACTACGGGAAGAAGTAAAAAAAGCGACCATTATTGGCAAAGAGATTCAGAGATATATCGAAAAAGGCCAGTTAGTGCCCACCCATTTTGTGGCGGAAATGCTCAAGCTGGAACTGAAGGGAAAGAAGAAAGTGGTTCTTGACGGCTTTCCCCGTTCTTTGGAACAGGCGGAATCAATCCAAGAGATCAAGATAGACCGAGTCATCAATTTAGACGTCTCAGAAAAACAGGTCATCGAACGCTTTGCCGGACGAAGAATCTGCAGCAAAGGCACGCATGGCTATCATCTCCAGTATCTACCGCCTAAAAAACCGGGCGTTTGTGATGAGGATGGAACTCTCTTAGTCCAGAGACAGGACGATAAGCCTGAAGTCATCAAACAACGATTTAATGTCTACCACCAGGAAAGTAGACCTGTATTGAAGTATTACCAAAAAAAAGTACAGAACGTCGATGCCGGCAAAAGTCCGGATGAAGTCTATGAACAAGTGAAAAAAATATTAAGGCTGTAAAAGAAATTCTTTGATGACCGGTCACTCGCCTAACGCCTTATCTCATAAACTCAATTCCCAATTCATTTTCTATGTTAGCTTTCTTGTCGTCAAACAACTTATGCTGTACGCCAAAGATTTGCTCGGAATTGACACCGGTAACTATGACCAGCGTCCGGAGGGTCTTGTCTAAATCCTTATAGATCTGTGCGCCCCAGATGATTTTGGCTTTATTACTGAGGCCTTGCGCCACGCGTTCCACAATCTGCCTCGATTCATCTAAGGTCAAGCTCTCGCCGCCGGAAATATTGATCAGGGCTCCGGTGGCATTGGAAATATCCACGTCAATCAATGGATTGCTTAAGGCTTTCTCTACACTCTCTTGAGCGCGATTCTCTGCATCTGATTCACCCATGCCAATCAGGGCCACGCCGCCTTCGCTCATGATGGTTTTCACATCCGCGAAATCCAGATTGACCAGACCTTACCAATTCTGCCACGCCTTTCACGGCGTTCGTCAGAATCTCATCAGCAACTTTAAACGCTGTTTGTAATGGAAGATGCGGCGCTAATTCCAGCAGTTTTTCATTAGGAATGACGATTAACGTATTCACGCTCTGTTCTAACTTTTCCAAGCCAATCATGGCATTCTCATGACGATGGCTTCCTTCCATGGTAAATGGCATGGTGACTATGGCGACACTCAGGATTCCCATTTTCTTGGCCAATTGGGCGACGTAGGGAGCCGACCCTGTTCCTGTCCCTCCTCCCAGACCGCAGGTGATGAAGATCATGTCCGCGCCCTCCAGAGAGAGCTTCAATTCCTGTTCACTTTCTTTCGCTGCTTCTTCTCCGATTTTAGGATTGGAACCTGCGCCCAGGCCTTTGGTAAGCTGCCGGCCAATGAGAATCTTCCTGTCAGCAGTGGTGTAGAGAAGATCCTGGGCATCGGTGTTTATGGCAATGGTCTCAATTCCTTTCACGCCAACTTCCACAATGCGTTGAATAGTATTGTTGCCGCCGCCGCCGCAGCCAATGACCCGGATGCGGGTTTTATGTCCTGCCAGAATCTGCTGTAGTTCCGCGTCTAAATCCTGATTCGCTTTTAGATGAGAAATTTCACGGACTTCAGTTTTGATATAGTCATCCATGTCGACACCCTTTTGTTTGGTTTTGGGGGAATGGCAGATTTATAAAGATTGTTATACTCAAGAAGGCATTGCTTTTGTAGCCGCTTTTTCGAGTTTTTTGATTGTCACCGTCAAGCCGGTAATCTCATTTAATTTCTTGGCGAAAAGATCAACAATCGGCGCAGGAAGCTCAAAAGGCAGACTGATCTCTGCATTTTTCTCTTTCACTTCAATCTTAGTCTGCTCTTCCGGCAGATGGAAGCTGTTTTTGATAAAAGTTTTCAACTGTTCCTGCACGTCGGTCACTTTTCGTTTAATCTCTACTTGATAGACGACTTCTTTTCCTGCTAAAGGATGATTGAAGTTCACAATCACTCTTCCGCCGGAGACACTCATCACCGTTCCCATTTCGCCATCAGCATCAAACTGCAATCCAGGATAGGGATTCATCTTATGCTTCCGGAAGGCGTCCAGGGGCATGACTTTCACTTTCTTCACGTCGCGCTTGCCAAAGGCCTTCTCCGGAGAAAGTTTGAAGGTATATGTTTTGCCGCTTTCTTTTCCCTTCAGGCTCTCTTCCAATCCCAGCAAAACGTGGCCTTCTCCGATACAGACAACAATAGGGCCGTATTTATGTTCCTGAGTATGAAGATTATGTTTCTCAGCAACGTCTTTTTTGGTGGTATCAAAAACAAAGCCATCTGGCAGTTCACCGGTATAGTCAATCTCAACGAAATCGTGTTCTTGAATAGTATCAGTCATTTTTAGTACTATGAAAGAAGTTTATTTATAAAGATTTGGGAGAACTTTTAATCTTGTGGGTGACTGATTTAAGCTCAGGAATCTTATGTTGAAGAATATCCCAGAGTATCGCTGTATTAAAGGTAAAGTATCCATGAATGAGAATGTCGTGCAGACCAGCAATCTTCTTCCACTCAACTTCGGATAGAAGCTGGTTTTTAAAAATCTTTGTAAAGAAAAGTTGATATTTGTTTAGCATCTTCAAAATTCTCGACGTGATAATCACAGAGCGACATCTCCGTAGGAGCCATCCTTCTGTCACTCTTGTTGAGATTATCGAAAGAATTTTGACCTTATGATGCTAAATAAATACAAAAGTTGTTATTCTACTTTAACTGTGGCAGGCAGGCTAGGTTTTAGTGCTTTAAATGGACTGGTTACAGTTTGGTATAATGATGTCCAGATACTCTTCTTTGCTTTTGGCGGCCAAATCATATTTACTATATCCTAACTTCTGATACGCATACTCCGTTACCTGTTCAAATCCTTTCCAGAGGGTTGAATCAAGTTGGAGTAAAAGATCGTCTAATCCCATAGACGCTTAGGTTTGGACTTTTTTTATAAATTTTACTTCTTTTGTAAACGTTTCACCCATTCCAGAATTCTCTTCGCCCCTTCCTGAGCGGTTATTTTCGTCGTATCCACCACCAAATCATACTGTTTTTCGTTGTGATGATCCAAGCCATAATATTTCAGATACCGTTTAGCATCCAGCTTTTCACGTTCCTGAAGCTTTTTTTTAAATTCCTCAAACGAACTGAATTCTCCCTCATTCCGTTGTTGGCGCGTATCCGCCTGCTGCAGATCTTTCCAGATCCGTCTCGCTCCTTCTTCATGATCAACTTTCACATAAACTTTTACTGATTCCGGAAGGAAATGAAATTGCGTACGGCCTTCTACAATGACGTCTTTCTTCTGCTGGGCCATTTTTCTCGCCTCTTGCGCAGCTTTTTTGTCCACATCCACGTCAGTTTCCGGATGCGTTTTTGCATATTCATTCAATTCCACTAAGGTCATTCCTTTCTTTTTGGCTAATTCCCGGCGGATCCCGCCCACATAAATGCGCTCAGCGTTCAGTTTCCCAGCCAGAATCTTGGCAATGGTACTCTTGCCGCTTCCCGGAGTGCCGGAGATAGTGAGGATCATATCAAGGGAAAAATAAATGAAGTTTAAATATTTATGTCGAAACGTTTAAATAAGCAAAAAAAGTCCCTTCTCTATGCCTGAACTTCCCGTCATCACCATTCGGTATAATGGACTTTTTGACTTTGATGGTTTCTATTCTGCGGTCATCGACTGGGCGAAGAACTATGGCTTCCTGTGGCGGGAAATGAGCTACAAGCATAAAGTTCCCGCGCCTACGGGAGCCGAGCAGGAATGGGAATGGGAAATAACGAAAAAAGTGACAGAATACATCAATTATTACATCCTGATTGAAATTCATTCCTGGGACATGGTGGAGGTAGAAGTAGAAGAAGGAGGAAAAAAGAAATCCCTGATGAGCGGACGGTTGAATGTGGTCATCAAACCAGAATTAAAGATGGGAACAAAAGACATCTTCAAAGGAGGAAAATTTGCAGAACTTCTCGGTTCTTGGTACAACAAGGCCATCTCCAGAAACATCGACACATATTGGGATCAGCTCTATTACCGCACCTGGAACCTGCATGCCGTGATGAAAAAATACTTCGACATGCAGAGCAAGAAGCATGTATATAAAGGATATTTGGGGGAAGGGTGATCGTATGTACATAGCTCGTTCGGGACGCTCGTCTCCAAGTAATATCACTGCTACGAGCGCACACGCTTTGAGTGCCGAGGATACAAAGCCCTCGCTTCCGCACAATGAAACAACGATTTCATGGGCGCACAGATAAAGTCGTTGCTTTATCTTGTGCTTTGGCTATGCACATACGGTTGACCCGAATATTTTTAAATCCAAGCCCTATTCCAGCCACACTATGAAAATCCTGACCATCCATGCCGACTTCATCGAATTTGAAGCGAAGAAGAAAGCGCTCAAAGACGCGGAAGAAGTGAAGAAGGGCAGAGAACGGATTGAAGAATGTCTGGTGGTGTTCTCCGCTGTTCAAAAACGCGATGAAGAGGATCTTGCTGGCGTGACCCAGCGTTACGTCACCGAAATCAACGATATTGCCAGACAGGTGAATACTAAAACCATTGTCTTGTATCCCTATGCTCATCTGAGTTCCGACCTAGCAGCACCAGCAAAAGCAGAGAAAGTACTGAAAGATGCTGAAGAAGTGCTGAAGAAAGAAAAGTTCATCGTCCATCGCGCGCCCTTCGGCTGGTACAAGTCATTCAATCTCTCCTGCAAAGGACATCCGCTCTCGGAATTAAGCCGGGAGTTTACTGCTGAAGGAAAGGCGGAAGCAGGAAAAGGAAAAGAAGAAGTCAGTGAAGCGGTCAAAGCTGAAGCGAAGTTGGTTTCGCACTGGCATATTCTCGATCTGGATGGCAAACTGCACAGCATCAGCTACGACAAAGAAAAACGAAAATTCGCTGGTTTTGATTTCAAAAAATATCCGCAATTACAGCAATTCGCTGCCTATGAACTAGCCAAGAACAGAGTAGCACAGCAGGAACCGCCGCATGTGACCTATATGAAAAAACTGGAATTAGTGGATTACGAACCGGGCAGTGATCCTGGGAATTTACGCTTTTATCCCAAGGGCCGATTCATCAAAGGGCTTATTGAAAAATATGTCACGCAAAAGGTCAAAGACTACGGTGGAATGGAGATCGAAGCGCCGATCATGTATGATTACGAGCATCCGTCATTGAAATCGTACCTGAATAGATTTCCGGCACGGCAATACGCAATACAGACACCGAACAAAAAAGTATTCCTGAGATTTGCCGCCTGTTTTGGGCAATTCCTGATGGCGCATGATGCGCAGATTTCCTACAAGCAGCTGCCCGTGAAATTATATGAATTGACTCGCTACAGTTTCCGCGTGGAGCAGCATGGAGAATTGACCGGACTGAGAAGGCTGCGGGCGTTCACCATGCCGGATTGCCATGCCTTTGTCGCGGATCTGAAACAAGCTCAGGAAGAAATGCTGCGGCGCTTTGAACTGAGCAGGCAGGTCCAGGAAGGATTTGGGTTTACCTTGCCTGATGAGTTAGAGTTTGCGATTCGTGTTACCAAAGAATTTTACGAACAAAACAAAAGCTTTGTCAGTTCGCTGGTGAAAAAGTGGGGCAAGCCCACGTTGATCGAGATGTGGGAGCAGCGCTTCTTTTACTTCACCATGAAGTACGAATGGAACTTTGTGGATGCCTTGGAGAAATGTTCTGCGCTGACGACTGATCAGGTGGACGTGGAGAATGCGGAACGCTATGGCATTACCTATGTTGATGAGAAAAATCAAAAACAATTTCCGTTGATTTTACATTGCTCTCCCTCTGGCGCGGTAGAACGGGTGATGTATGCGCTTCTCGAAAAAGCGGCCAAGGACGAAAAAGCAGGAAAAGTGCCGATGCTGCCATTGTGGTTATCTCCGACGCAGGTTCGGTTGATTCCCGTCTCCATTGATCGGCATTTACATTTCTGTGAAGGACTGACCGCAGAGCTGGAAAAACTTGGTTTGCGGGCAGATATCGATGATCGCGTGGAAACCGTTGGAAAACGAATTCGCTCGGCGGCACAGGAATGGATTCCCTATACTTTAGTAGTTGGGGATGAAGAGATTAATGATAAATTTAAGCAGGTTGTCGTCCGCGATCGTGAGAAGAATACAGAAGAAAAGATGCGCTTTGACCAGTTGATTGATCTGCTGAAGAAGAAAACAAAGGATATGCCCACGGATACACTGCCATTGCCAAGGCTGGTGAGTAGGAGGATTATTTTTGTGGGGTAAATCTGTTGGTGTGTATCTCAGTTAAAAGCAATAAATTCCACGGCCTTATCCTGGTTTCCTACGGGGCCATCGACAAGTTATGTGGCTAACATTCTTAATTATTTTAGATTATCTAGAAAATATTAATAAAAATGCTTTTGATAAAGAGGGTAAAATTGCGTATATTTGGAATCCAAAACTTGTACAAATGCTGAGACAGAAAAAGGAGATTGCGGTATGATTTGCCTCGTGGTTGGCGGTTAATGTATACCGTGACTGCGGATAATGAAGTAGATTTAATCTCTGCCATTTTAGAACGATTTGATCATAAAGATTATGAGAGAAAGTTTAGGTGTTGAAATGTCACTCATTTATTACAATTTTTTCACCATATACACCCCTTCCTTCTCATACCCTAATTTCCGATAATACTCCCTTACGCCAACTCCCGAAATCACGACCATTTTCTTTTTTCCGATCTCAGTCGCAATCTCTTCTGCTTTCTCCATCAGCTTTTTGCCCCAGCCGCGATGCTGCACGAGTCCTTCTTCACCAATTGCCGTCGCTGTGCCATACACATGAAGTTCACGAATCAGGGCACTTTCAGATGTGATCTCAGGCCGCAAGAATGAAGAAGGAAATCGCAGCCGGCAAAATCCAATCAAGAGATCATTTCCAGTGTCTTCTGCTGCAATGAAGAATTCTGTTCCGCCAGATGCGGCGTATTCTCTCACGTTGATTTTAATTGCATCCCAATTGACGTTCTTTCCTTTCGGCTCGCGGCAGCGGATGCAGCGGCACTGTAGGTCATATTTATCATGAATATATTGCCGGAAGTTGGTCAATCCCACTCCGGCTTCCCAGTACTTCGTCGGAACATCTCTTTGGATGCGCTGGATGCGGCAATACTCGGGAACTATCCTTTTGACTTCCACCAATCGCAGGGCTGCTTCTTCTGTATCTATCGGTGTAAATTTTCCTTGTTTCCATTGATGAAATAATGCCGTACCGGGTGCAACCATGCAAGGATAGAATTTGATCATGTCCGGCTTATAGGCAGGATCGGTAAATAATTGTTTCATTCCTGCGATATCCCTTTCGCGATCGGTTAAAGGAAGTCCCGGCATATAATGAAAATTGATTTTAAACCCAAGATCACGCAGGATTTGAATTGATTTCTGAGAATCCGCTGCACTATGGCCGCGGTGAGTAACTGCTAAAACATCATCATACACCGACTCGATGCCTAATTCTACCCGTGTGCAGCCCTGCCGCAGCATTTCGTTGCCCTGCTCCAGAAATCCCCAATCCGGCTTGGTTTCGATGCAGAGTGCGACGCAGCGGACTTTGGATGTTTCGTTTTTTTGTTGTTCTTTTTCTACGGTCGTTGATGTTGAGTTTTTAATCTCTCGTAATCTCTTTCTTATTTTTTCTTCCCGTTCTTTCTCTCTGATCTCTGCGGGCAATTTAAAGAATGGCTTGAATTTTATATAATCAAATTCACCATTCTTTTTATCACTCTTTTCAAAAAATAGATCCGAAAAATCATTCATGGCCTGAAAACAGCCGAGGATGAATTGTTCCTGATAGGCTTTGGATTCAGCAGGAAAGGTGCCGCCCATGACGATGAGCTCAATCTTGTCAATGGTATGGCCGAGAAGGATGTATTGTTCCAGACGGTTCATGACCTGGAGATAGGAATCATAGTCGTTTCTCATGCCGCGCATGGTCGCCGGTTCGTGTCCGGTATAGGATTGCGGGACATCGCCCCACGGCGAGTTTAATCCGCCGGGACAAAACGTGCATTTGCCGTGCGGACATTTGGATGGAGCGGTCATGATGGCCACCGGAGAAACGCCGGAGATGGTTCTTGTCGGCTTCGTGAGCAGTTTTGCTTTTAATGTTGGGATCTCTTTTTCCTCTGCGTGCATGAGAACTTGGATATTAGAGGGGATGACGTTGAGATGATATTTGGCGGCGAGTTCTCTTTTTAATTTAGTCCAGCCTTTTGGTGGAGTAGGCTCAGTCCGGATGTGCTGCAAGAGGTCAGTGTAAAAAGTCATTTTACCGATATTTTAATGCGTAGTTTTAAGATTTTGGGAGAATTTTTGTTACCGAGAAGATAATTTATTCCCGTCTGGGTTAATATCCCGCAGCTGTTTCCGTAGGAAACTCACGAACGATAGCGACTAGATGCTGCGATTGGGATAGCCTCGGCCTAAAAAGTTTTATTGAGAAAGTACAGCGGGGAGAACAGACAGCAATAACGTCGGCGCTAACGTACGATGAAATTGTTTGGGCGGTTCGGAAAATACTGGGAAAAGAAGCAGCAGCACGAGCTGCTGAATTATTTCTTTTTCTGCCGCATTTAGGTATTAGAGAAGTTCGCCGTGAAACGATTATTGAAGCCCATGATTTGATGAAACATTTTAACCTGAAGCCAAGGGATGCCATCCATCTGGCCACGATGCGGCTGGAAAATGAAACAGAAATCATCAGTGAAGATCCCGATTTTGATATCGTCCCGGAAATAAAGAGGATTATGCTCTAAAATTACTCTCCGAAATCTTTATAAATACCCGCTCAAACGGTATCGTACATGACAAAACGCATCGGTTCTGCGCTCCGTAAGTTCAAACATCGTCTGGAAGCCTCACCTCGGGAGAAAGGCAAAATCCCATTAAGCCGTTATTTTCAGGTATTTACGAACGGCGACAGGGTAGCGCTGAAAATCCATCCCACTGTCGAAGAGGGACGCTTTTTCCGGCGCTTTCATGGCTTTACCGGCACTGTAACGGGAAAGAAAGGTGCCTGCTATGAAGTTACTCTGAACGACGGCAATAAGACTAAAATGGTCTATGCGCATGCTATCCATCTCAAGAAACAATAAGAAATAATAAGAGCCAATAATGGTCCACCCACAATTTATAGAAGAGAAGCCGATGTGTCTGGCTGATGTACGGGAAGCGCTGGCCAAGATTGAGAAACGGGATACAGAATTAAATTTCTTATCAAAAAAAACCAAAGAGTATCTGGAATCGTTTGAGATTATCTCCCATTCAAAGAGAGAAGGTCTTCATCAGAATTTAAGGGACTTGGGATTGACCCGATTGAAGGAAGAGCATATGGCTAAGATTCTGGATTTTCTTCCCAAGAACGTGGATGAACTTCGGGTTGTGCTGACAGCTTATCCTTTAAGCCTGCCGCGGAAGGAGCAGGAAAGTATCGTCGAAGCGGTCGCAAAACCGTAATTTTTATAATTCTGAGGGTATTACCTATGAATATGCAACCACAAATACGTGAGGAACGGGCCATTGTGCTCGATTACCTAGAACACGGCTATCCTCTGGACGGCGAGGCCAATATCTCGATAGTGCAAGCTATCGGAATAGGGCATTTATCACTCCTGGAGCTGATTCCTAAAAGAGGAGTATTCGTAAAGGCGCATCAGGAAGTCTATATTGGCGATGGGAAGCGGGATGAAATACATCATATTAAAGGGCGGATTATGTATGAGAAACTGACGTCGACCGCGCGAGCGGAATTGGGACCGGTGGTAGAAGAACTGGTCAGCAAAGATGAAAAGCGCTTTATTGCTTTTTTTAATACTGCACAGCCGTTGAGCATGCGGATGCATCAATTGGAATTATTGCCCGGGATGGGGAAGAAGCATATGTGGGAAGTGCTGGAAGCGCGGAAAGAGAAGCCATTTGAAAGTTTTGAGGATATACGATCACGCGTCAAATTAATGCCTGATCCGAAGACGATTGTTGTAAAGCGGATTATCCTGGAGCTGGAAGGGAAAGAGAAGTATCGGGTATTTGTGAGTTAGGTTTTTTGAGGTTTTTGAACGAATCTGTCCACTTCCTGGGAGCAGAGTATATACCTTATATTTGATATGTTCATAACAGAAAGATTTAAAAATAAATGGCCTGCACGGAAAACCATGGCAGAATTAGATTTTGTACCTCTTCACGGAATAGATGATCTCACCGATACGGGAGTGAACATCACGCTGGTCGACGATGCTCTTCGAGAGCTTGCTCGTTTAGAAACGTACCAGCGCTGGAGTCCAACGCCAGAAGTAGGATACGATAATGTGGCTGCGAGAACGCCCTATGTTACCATTCAAACTTCCAATTGAGATCTTTTTGTTTTTCTTTGACCAAATCTTTTAAGCCGGCTTGGTCTGCATTTTTGAGCAATTCTGCAGCTATGTTCTTTACTCTGATGCCATTTATATCGACATCATCTTGGAAGAATTGGTAGCGTTCGAGCAGCCGATCCAGCAACTCGGCCTGGGTTTGAAGATTGACGAGCAGGACGCCTTTGTCTGACGCGACTTTCCGTTCTTTTTCCAGTTCTTCGAGTTTTTTGAGTTCGGGAAGAATAAGTTTTGTATCATCTTTTATTTCTTTCAGGAATTCGGAAATGGCTTGGAGGTCTTTCAGCACATCCACTGGTTTAGGAGCTTTTTTCGTAAACAGTTTCTGCCGCCAGGATTGGTTGTGGAGAGCCATGATGAGATGAATCCGGAGGGGGATATAAATTTTTGTTACAATTACAAAGGAGTAATAAAGAAAGATTTAAAGCGCGCAGAATTAAGCCACTCTTTTGTCAAACGTTGCGAGCGCCCTACCACCGGTCATAGACCGGGATGGCATGAACGGGCGCTCGCCTAAGAAACAAAGCTGGCGATGGTTTTTTGAAACCGATTTTTCACTTGTAATTCACCATATTTTTGATTCTGAATG
>JACPND010000008.1 GCA_016185625.1 Candidatus Woesearchaeota archaeon
TACATTCAGAATCAAAAATATGGTGAATTACAAGTGAAAAATCGGTTTCAAAAAACCATCGCCAGCTTTGTTTCTTAGGCGAGCGCCCGTTCATGCCATCCCGGTCTATGACCGGTGGTAGGGCGCTCGCAACGTTTGACTACGTCTTTCCATCCCGGTCTATCCAAGTCACTTCGTTCGTGGGTTGCCTGACGGCAACGACCGGTGGTAGGGTGCTCGCAACGTTTGACAAAGTCGTCATAATGACCAAGACTTTAAAATGTAGAAAATTAAAAGGATAAAAAATAAAAAATCCTTACCCAAACAGGGCCCCTAATCCGGCCGCAGCGGATGCCGCTTCTTCTTCAGCCTTCTTCTTGTCTTCTTTGGGTTTTTCTTCTTTTTTCGCTTCTGCATGTCCGGCAGCAGCCACCGGCGCAGCCGCAACCACAGCCGCTTTCTTGACTGCTTCGTCAATATTGACGTTCTGCAGTGCAGCCACCAGCGCTTTTATTCGCGCTTCATCAACAGAAGCACCTGCCGCCGTGAGTACTTTTTTCACTGCATCTTCAGTAATTTGCTTTCCTGCTTTGTGAAGCAGCATCGCCGCGTATATGTATTCCATTTTAAGTACCTCCTATAAGTTTGTTTCTTGTTGTAGAGCCAAAGCTTCACGCTCTGACTTTGCAAGTATTTCTCCGAGGGTATCCGGAGTGATGAATGAACTCTCCAATGAAACTGCTTTCCCTTCCCTGAAGGCTTTCTGCAGCAGCACTTCAATCGTATCAGCGCTGACGTATCCGCTTTCCACCGCTAAATTCATCGCCCACTGGGCTGCAGTCGTGAGCTTGGCAGCAAATTCCTTCTCGTCAATATGCAAGTCGCGCGCCAGGAATACAAAGCCGTTTTCCCAGACGGCAACGACATTCAGGCCGATCTCCATCGGCTTGATATCTAATCGCCTTAAAGTCTCCGCAACTTTCTGGCTGATGACGGCTCCTTCCTTGACCACGACAGTATCAGCAATGACTGCCAATTTTCCCGTTTCTACTTTAGTCTTGATGCCCACGGCAGCCAATTCAGAAATGATCGGACCGGGAGCAAAACTGGTTGGACCGGCTTTAACCACGATATCTCGGGGAGAGACTTGTCCCGGTTTTGCTGGAGCTTCCGACTTGCTTTTTTGCAGTAGGGCATACAACGAAAAAGGATTATCTTTCGCTAATAAAAGGGCAGGCATACCGCCTAAATTCTGTTCTAGCTTCTGTATATTCTGTTTCTTGGACGATTGCAGCACGCGCAGCAACAATCGGGCTCGCGACATCACGACTTTCACGCCTTTTGCATTCAGCTCCTTGCGCATCTTCTGCAGTTGCGCTGCCGGCAGATTCTCCAGATTAACGATGCCGATGACGGGGAATTTCTCTACATCAGCCGCAATATTCTTTACCAGTTGCTGCTTAGTGGCATTTACCATTAGATTCTCACCGGCTTGCCCATCGTTAATTTCAAGACCGCATTCTTGACGTTCTGGGCTTCATTAGGCAGTTGTTTAATTGCTTGATTGTAGACCGAAAGCACATTCTCGACGACCTGTTCATCGGGCTGATCTTCCCTGCCTACTTTGCACTGCAGATTCATTCCCTTCTTGGCAGACAGATGCACTGTGGCCTGTAATTTCTTGACTAATGATTCTACGTTTGCGTTAGGAGGAATAACACATCCCTGCTTGGGATTCGGCATTTTCCCTTTCGTGCCTAACACTTTCCCAAAGGCTGCTGCAATCTTAGGCATTAAGTTAGCTTGTGCAATAAAATAATCATAGTCCTCGGCCAATTTCTTCGCGGCTTTCTTTTCTTTATATTGCGGGAAGTCCGCTTCTCTAAGTGCCAGGTCACAGAATTTCCTGGCTTGTTCACTTAATTCCTGATCCACAAAAGCGGCGATTTTAATTTTTTTGCCAGCCGGATGCGGAAGGGTGGCGAAAAGATCAACTGGATTCTGTTTTATCTCAATATCTTTCAGATTAAGAATGAGATCATAGGATTGCACGAACTTGCGTTTCGGCTGCTGCTTGAGTTCGGCTAAGGCTTTTTGTATTTCTTCTTTTTCCATCATAACCTCCTACACAGCGTGTAGTGATAACGGTTTACTTTCTCTCATGAGGGTTTATTTATAAAGATTGCGGTGATTTGCACTATCCGTTTTGTAGGTGAGGCTTGGCCAGAAGTGTGTGCTGAGAATTACTTTTGCTTGCATGGAGTAGTAGGTGCGCCACGTTGATAACTCAGCGGTTCTTCATCGAATGGAAAATCCAAAGGCGCACGAAGCACACGGCCTGCCATCACTCACTCACGAGATGAGGCAACGACCTCATCTGTGCACAAGTGAAGTCGTTGCTGCGTCCTTCAGTATAGTTTCTTCACTTTGTGTTTTGGATAGTGCCGGTGATTTTGGCGTTGCGCGGATATTAAGCATCAATGATGTTTAATCCAAAAATCAAATTTTTTAAGAACACTTTCCACAATTCATAAATAGCGGTACTTTATTTCAGACCTATGGCCGACTGCATCTTTTGCAAAATCGCTTCCGGACTGATATTCTGTTTGCCTCGTTCTTCACTTCAGTTATTTTCACTCCTATGAGTTTCACTTCTGTTGTTCATCTCGACGTTCATTTCGATACTGCAGGTATGTCTTCAATGCTCTCTGGTGCGACCTGAAGGCAAACTCTCCCTGCTGAACGATTTCTTCAAGCTCCTCAAAAAGATAGTGTCGTGCGGTCTTGGCGTCATCACCTGCGTTCAGTGTCCCGTATCCTCGTGCAATATACGTGATGCTGGCGATGTGCGCTCGGGGATCCCGGCCAGGTTTTGAATGGACACAGAGAGGTTGTTCAGGATTGGTAAGCACCACATCCAGTCCTGTCTCTTCTTTTGCTTCTTTGATGGCATTATCCTCCAGGCTCATCTCTGGTTCGGCCATGCCGCCAGGAATTGCCAAACCATACGGCGGAAACACTCTCATGATCAGGATGATGCCTGATTTTTTCTGGTGTTCATACTCAATGATAATGTCTGTTGCGCAGAGCGGTCCTCACCTGCCTCGATGGAGATATTTTCTTTTTGAATAGTGGAATAGCTCAATAGCTGTTTATCCAGTTTGGTTAGGAAATCTTTTCCATACGTTCCATTTTCTAAACCATCCAGTAAAGTCAGTGGTATGTTTTTCTCAACTTCGTTGCTGCAAGAAGCTGCTCCTAAAGCGATAGCTGCTACCGTATCTGTATCTCCAGTAAAAGCAACAGAGCGCTTCAAAATATCCAGAAGCGTATTCTCTTGAACAACTGCGGTTATTGCTGCACGAACCGACATCCAACCATTTGAACCCACCTTTCCCTCAA
This sequence comes from Candidatus Woesearchaeota archaeon, assembly GCA_016185625.1. Taxonomy (GTDB): domain Archaea; phylum Nanobdellota; class Nanobdellia; order Woesearchaeales; family GW2011-AR9; genus JACPND01. The sequence continues at coordinate 3,382 of JACPND010000008.1, forward strand.
ACGGCAGATTCCAATTGCCTGGCACATACGAACAAATGTACTCACCCAAATCTTCTTTCGCACCCAGCGAATGCACCAAATAGTGAACCATCAGCGACGATGCCTGCGCAGCAGCAATCCCATCAACACTATGATGTGTAATGGAAGCCTGAATTCGGCTTTTCTCCAAAACTTCATCAACGTTATGATACAAACCCACAACTCCTGCTCGCATCGCGCCCCCGCTCTTATCACTATCACCATGCCCTGCAAGTAATCGCAGAAGATCGCTCCCTTTTTGACACTGTGTCAGAACCGAATAAAAGCCTTGAGCATAGCCTTCCCGCGGATCACGCGAAAACGCTTCCACAAATGAATTCGCAAGGGAGAGTTCATCCCACTTCCGACCATTAATCAGATGCTCAGCAAGAGCTAAACTCATCTGCGTATCATCCGTATAAGATCCCGGCCGTAAATTTATCCATTTGGGGTGCTGCTGGTAACGAACACCAACGTTAAATTGCTTCACAAATTCAGGCGCAGCATATTCGAATCCTGCACCATACGCATCACCCACTGCGAGTTCCAGCAACATTATGCATCACCCCTGGGGAGATACCGTTCCATCCCCATGATTTTTTCTCTCAGCCGCCCTTCCTCCCGTGTCGGCTCAAATGGCAGAAGGCTTTCCCGGATATCATACCCATACGCTGATTTGCCGGTGATGATAATGGGCGGCGCCTGCACGCGCTTGAAAACAGCCCCATTAATTGTTCGGGCAAACCATTCCAAATCGTCGAAAAAGGTTTTTGGTTCATCAACATTCCAGCGTTTCATCAGTTCGTATCCGTAGGCAGCCTCTTTTCCGAGAGACTGAGCAATATCGCAATGCAAGGTTCCCTGCAGGAAAGAGTTCATAAGATCTCCTGCACTTTTCTTCTTGTAATCCGTCATCATGGCTAACAACGCATCATGATAGCCGAATTTCATGGGATCAATCTGGTTTTCTTCCAGTTCGGCACTGGGGATGATTTGATCCTTGCCAAAACGGAATAACGCATCAGGTATGAGGATGTCGGGAATGACTTCTCTTCCATAGATTTCAGTATTAAGGAAGGTTGCCAGTTCAAATATTTCCGGCTTGGTCAGATCAGCAATCGGAGCGAGAGCACCATTCACATCGCCGTATAGCGTGGCGTAGCCGAGTGCAACTTCTAACTTGTTCCCGTTATTGGTGAACAAAGCGCCGTATTGAGCAGCAAGATTGGACAAGATGGATGTACCACGTATCTTGGCAGCGATATTTCCCTTCTGTGATGCGGTCAGTTGCTTCTTTGCTCCCGCTACATTGTATCCTTCCAATGCTTGTTCATGCAGCGCAGCCATATCACCTATAGGAATTTCCAGATAAGTAATTCCAAGTTGTTGCGCCAAAGAAGCAGCAGCTTGTCTGGTTTTATCAGAATTAAATTTGGTGGGCATATTGACACCCAGCACTTTTTCTGCTCCGACTGCCTGCACGAGTAACGCGGCGACGACAGAACTATCTACGCCACCGCTCAGGCCGATGACGTATTTCGGCTGATGGTCAGAACCTTGGATATTTTTTAGATGTCGAATACCGGTGATGATGGCTTCATATTTCTCGGCAATCAGGGATTTGCTGATACGTCCGACGGCTGGTTTTGTCAATTCAGCATCATCGACCAGGATGAGTTCTTCCTGATACGGCTCTTTGCTAAGGACAATTGGTTCGCCATCAGCATTATAAATAGTCGATCCTCCATCGAAGGTGACAATATTCTTTCCGTTATTTTGTGCGCCGGCACAATTCACGTAAAAGAAAGGCACAAATTTATCTTTGGAATCTTGCTTAAGAAATTTGATGCGTCTATCTCGTGCATCATTCTTTCCGTAGGTCCAGGGTGAAGCAGAAATGCTGATAATATGCCTCGCTCCGTTATCAATGAGCATTTTGGTCATATTCTGGGATTCACCGTTTCGTCGGTAATCCTCACACCACAAATCTTCACAGACCTCAAAGCCGACGGGCACTTTCATCCCCTGCACATCGATGAGATAGGGTTGGGCGAGAGCTTCCATTGTTGTTCCGAAATCCTTTGCAATATCTTCCAGTGAAAAGAAATATCGTTCATCGTCAAAGAAGCGATAATTTGGTAAGAGCGTTTTTGGCTGTACGCCTGGTGGTAGAAGAGAGGTTGGGTGATTTTCCCCGACCCGGGCTGCGGGCTTGCCGTTCTGGAAAATGTACACGGCATTGTATTTTCTTGTCCGGCCATCTTTATTGGGATGGAACTTCGTATCGCCAACACGTTGATTGATCATGTGGTCGATGAAGACGTTCCCGTAGGCAACGGCAATCCCTTCGCTTGCGTTGCGGATATCGTCGTTAAATTCGAACATACTGTCGCAGAAAGCATCTTCCGTCCATTTATCGCCGACAAGATAGCCGCTGATGCATAACTCTGGGAAAGCGATAAGATTAACGTGCTGTTCTTTTGCTTCTTCGATCATCCGCAGCATCGTTTCGAGGTTCTTTTTTGGCCGGCCAGAAACTACTTCCATCTGAGCTAGAGCGATTTTCATGCTTCTGTCCTCCTGGCACGATATTCCCCTTCCAGCATACTTATTCTGACGATATTGTGGTATTTCCCCTGATGGAAGTATTCGTCACGTAACACTCCCTCCTTCGTAAATCCACACTTATCAAGATACAGGTGTTTTGTTTTTGGATTATCTTCCCAGACCATGCCCCACACTTTATGAAGATTGTATTGATTAAATGCTAATCTTAGCAAAGACTCCACTGCCGCTTCCGCATAGCCTTCATTCCAATGATCCTTTTTGCCAATAATGACCGCAATGCGGCCAACACGGCTGGGCCAATGAATCTGATGCAAGCCCGCATTCCCAATATATTCTCCCTGTTCTGTTTCAATCGCAAAGACACGATCCGTCTCGCTGGCAATGGTTTTTTCAAGAAATTTCTGTTCATCATCCCGGGAGATGGGAACTTTGAAATTGGCAAAGTTGCCGACAACTGCCGGATCATTGACCCATTGCATAATGCTGTCAAGGTCACGTATTTCCAAGGGACGAAGCCGTGCGGTGGTCATAGGAATCTTCGAGTTTCCATCCAAGCCTAAATTAGATATTCCCCTATTTCTTTCGTCGTTGTTAAGATTGCGCCAGCCTTTTTCCATTTCAGGAATACTTCTTCTAATGGCAGATTGGGCAGTTCCTTAATGGCATCAGTGGGAACTATCGTCGTAACTCCTCGTTGCAATAATCCCATCACCGCGTAATCGACACAGACGTTGGTGGCCACACCGTAGACAATAGCGCGATCCGGCTGAAGAAGATTCAATACTTTAGATGTATGCGGTGCGCCCGTGGGATGAAAAGCATCAAATTCATCTTTACATAACACGATGTTGCGATGTTGTTGAACTATTTCCGGATCAACGCCGGGGTCCTGCCAGTCAATGACATAGGGATCTTCTGGATTGGTGGCCGGAACATATGCAGCTCCAGGCGTTCCACGCAAGCAATGCGCCGGGAACGTTGTTTTAAAATCAGGATTCGTTGATATTTCCCGTGATACCAGGGTGTGATAGTCTTTTGTATTTACCACTTTTATGCCACGGGCAGCCGCTAACCGGGTTAATTGCTCAAGATTTCCTTCGATTTCACGCGCGCCAGCGATGGCTAATGCGCCGCGAAAATTCTCATCATCGCGCATGAAGTCATATTGCGTATCCACGTTCCAAAAGAGGGTATTGGTCATGTTGGTTTCCTCCCTGTTGTTTCATTTATAAACTTTTTGGTAGTAACATATTTATCTAAGAGTGACTGCCGCTCAGCTCGGCGTTGTTCCATCAACGCTTGTGTTTTTGGGCTGTATTCAATCTGCGTATACTGATTCCAAGTCTCATCAGCCCGTTGGTGTTGCCGATGGAGATCTTCATTGTAGACGATTCGGCCGTTAGAGACGACTTTCTGCATTAACGGAATGCCATCAACTTCTTCGCCTTCCTGCGCCACAATCATCATCCTATCTCTTCCATAGATGCGAATTCGGCCTGGAATCGATTCTTTTCCCGGCGTATCGGAAAATTTTAAGGAACTTTCTAACCTGGATTCATGCTGGGTGGCACTGCGCTTATACACGATGGAGGCAGCATCGCGATGACAGTCCTCCTGAAAATAACCGCCAGCACCAACGATAATATCCTCTGGATCGAAACCTGCAGCAGCATATTTTTCTTTGGTTTGCCGAGCTTTATCCGGGGAGTAGCCATCCTCTACCACGACAGTGGTGTTGGGAACTCCTGCTTGCAGCGTCATTTTTTTCCACAACACCGTATCGCCAGGGACATCACCGCTGTCCAGCCGCGGCATAATTACTTTTTCCGTTCCTGCATACTCTTTAATGAGACGCACAATAGCTGGCAAACCGCTTCGCTGTGTATGAATGATATCCGGCAGCAAGGCGCTGCGATTATTGGCTTCCACAAAATCATGATAAGCCCGCTGCTGTGCTTCTTCCAGCGAGCGATCAGAACGCTGGTAAGCCATAATAAATTCGTGGCCCATCGTGCCCACATCACGAAAATACTCCGGAAACAAGCATACTGCTTGATCATCCGACGTTAAGTTAAGTCCACCCCCTACGTATAAGGCCATCATTAATGCCACATGATTATTTTCATTTTGATCAGAACGCAAGCCAAATTCGGCAAATTTTTCGCCAGCCACTTCATACATCAATCGGGCTTTGGTCGCCTGAATGACCGGAGCGAAGATCTGTTCCAAATGTGGTTCAAGATGAGAAACTAGTGCACCAGGGCCTTCCACGCTCATCATGGGGACGTGCTGGCCGTCTTTGGCCAGAAAAGTTTGTCCTCCCGGCAAGGAATAGATATCAAGGGGAAAATATCCGCCATTATCTAAAACAGTTTGCCACGCTTTGGCAGGAAATTTTTTCACTGCGCCGTGCTTTTCAAAAAAATGCTGTGCTTTTTCCACTTCTTTTTGTGTGACCGGTTTCACAAACCAGGGATACAACATTTTTTCTAAGCCTGCCATAATATAACGTCCATTGGCGCCATCTTCAGCAAGTGGTTTGCGCGCAGCAAGCGTGTAGCAGGCAAAATTATCAGCAAACAAATCACTCGATCCTGACATCGTCCGTTTGTAGGTATCTGAGGCGGCAACTCTATTGACAGGCTGAAGCCGCTGCCAAAAATCAAATTGTTCTTCGGTTTTTGCTAAAGGAAGTCCATTCATGCTTTCACCAGATAGACTTTTTTTTCTGCTGGAGCTATAGTCGCTCTGCATCCGGAATTAAAAGTTAAATAATCTGATTCTATCCCATCACTGAAAATGACGCCATTTTCTGGCATATGGGAATGAATTTGCAGGGGTTTATCTCTGGTGATTTGTCCATAAATCAGATTCGTGCCGGTTGTTTTTGAAGGAAAGGGCTCACGGACAGCAAACAACAAATAGGGCGCGTCACGTGGAAAGGGTACTTCTTTGGAAGGCTGTTTAACATCAGCAAGACGATACGCGCCCATCATCACTGAAGTCAACCAGCCCGTTGATCCAGTTCCGGTGGAAATGATGATTCCACTTGACGATTGTCGTTCCCTCTGGGGACTAAGTTGTATCTCATATCGGGCAGAGACGTGGTTATTCCGCCCAACATAAAAATCATTCAATGCCAAAAGTGTTTGGCCATCATTCAAGCGAACTTCAGCCATAGTCATTTTTTCGGTGTCCACTTTTCCATCTAAAGTTTTTTGTAAGAGTGGTGGAAAAGTTTTTGGATTACAGGAGGTAAACACATCATCAAATCTGCTGGGGTCGGGATTGACCACCACGACTGGCTGCTCGCCAACATATTTGGCAGCATTGACAAACAGCCCAGGATCACCTACCACTACGACCAGATCTTTATCGGTAAAATGAAAGGAGGGAAGATGTTCCTTTTCCACAACTTGCGAACGCAGATTCGTTGGCACACCCGCGATGGTCTGTTGCACTCCTTGCCGATAGTCGTTATGAGCATCGAGGTAATATTGGTATGATTCGCCCCGTGATTCAAGGTAAAAACTTACCTGAGAAGTTGTGGCATGACGCCGCAACAACTCCTCAAAAGGTGTCGCCTTCTTTATTATCACGATTTTTTCTAAATTCATTTTAACCTCGGCCATTGGCGGCCCCTTTTAATCCAGCCAAAACGTCCGTGGTAATGGTCAGATTTGCGATTCTTGTAGCGTTGCGACCAAGTTCATAAAGTGCGTGGGCTCGTAACAAATCAGGTTCAATCCCTTTCATCACATCCAAATCTAGCTTTGCGGCATCTGCTTTAAAGCGTGCTTCTTCCATCAAGTTTGCTCCCTGTAAGGCCACTAACTTAGTTCTTCCTTCTTCTAATCCAATTTGATTAGTAAGTTCATTCTCTCTGATTGCTCTTTCATTTTCAACCGCAAGTGCACGACGACTATACGTCGCTTTATCCGCACGCTGGAGCAGCGATTCTCGATATTCTGCCCCGAGAGCTTTGGCGATTTCCGGAGTCGGCTGAGGCGCCAAGAAATAAAGTGATTCGATAGTGACTCCCACTTCATTTATTCTCGGCAGAGAACGAAGTTCATCAAAAATCTCGGTAGTCAACTGGTCGCTCATGGTAAGAAGATTTTCGAGCGAGTTGGCCTGAACTCTCCGCCGCGTGTTTTTACGCACCAGCTGTAAAATATGCTCCGAAAAATTATCGGCATCTTCTGAGAGAGGCTGTTTCGTCTTAGGGTTAATGGCAAAAGCATACTGGGCAAAGACTTTTTTTGGGTCGACCACCCGATACAAAAACCCTCCCTGAAAAGTAAGAGGTTGGCTGTCTTGACTGGTCTCCTCAAAGGCAAACGGTTGCTCGACGGTGCTGACATTGACTAACTCTATACTGGTCCGGTGTGGCCAATAAAAGCCACTTATTCCTCTCCCTTCCCGTTTGACTTTTCCACCTACACTCATTCTTGCATATTCAGTTGGTTCCGCTTTGAAGTATCCCATCATGTTGATTTCCTCCGCGTATAATGTCCGCCGACATTTTCACTATCCCTCTTATTGTACATCTCAAAATCAACGAAAGATTTAAATATTGCCTCCCACCTTGTGGGGAGTACTATGCATGAAAAGCTCCTCACGGACGCTGGACTTACTCAGAATGAAGCGCGAGTGTATATGGCACTTCTCCAAACAGGAAAAGCGCAGTCCGGCAAGATTGTTCAGAAAGCGGTGATTTCCGGTGGCAAAGTGTATGAGACACTCTATAAATTAATGGATAAAGGATTGGTGGAAGTTGTGGTTGAAAACGGCGTTAAACAGTTTCATGCTTCTGATCCCAAAAGCCTCCTGATCTATATGGATGAACAGAAGAGCAAGCTGATGGAGCAAACCAAAAAACTGCAGAATATCGTGCCTGAGTTGCAGAAAATGAAAGAATTTCAGGAGCCGCCAGAAAACGTGTATCTCATAAAAGGCTTCCGCGGCATCAAACCAATTGTCTACAACATCATGCAGGAAGCGCAGAGCGATGCAAAAATTATGGGCGTTCGCTCATCGAAAAGCAGAAAATTCAACATCTTCTGGCAGCATTGGCATAAAGAGCGAATAGTTCTGAAAAAAAACGCACGCATGCTCTTTACTGATCGCGATACCGAATATTGGAATTTTTTTAAGGATTTGAAGTTCACAGAGATCCGCAGCACACCTTCTTTAAGCCCCTCAGCCATCATGATCATCGATGATCACAGTTTCATCTTTTCGTATGACCAGGAGTTTACCTGTATTCATATACGGTCTCCGGCCATCGCCAAATCGTTCTCTTCTTTTTTTGAAGGGCTGTGGAATATTGGGAAACCGTAAATTAAATAAATAAGGCAGATATATTATTCTTATGGACGGCTGTCTTTTCTGCAAAATCGCTTCCGGACAGATTCCCTGCCATAAAGCCTATGAAGACAAACAGTTCCTGGCCTTCTTGGACATCCGACCGCGAAACAGGGGACACACGTTGCTCATTCCCAAGAAGCATTACCGCTGGGTCTGGGATATGAGGGAGGAATATTCTGTCGTTCTCAATAGGATTGCGAATGCCCAGAAGAAAGCCTTTGGCACCGAATTCGTCGTTTCCTTTGTCATCGGCGAAGAAGTGCCTCATGCGCATTTCCATCTCGTTCCGCGGTTTCCGAATGATGGCCATGGAGCGTTGATTGATTTGTCGAACGTGAAGAATTTTACGGAAAAGGAGTTAAAAGAACAGGCGGAGCGTATCCGTCAATTCTTGGCAAAACATTAATAAATAAACTTCTTAGGAAATTCATTAATGGCAGCATAGCTTAACCTGGCCATAGCGCCACGCTCATAACGTGGAGACTTCCGGGTTCAAATGCAAGTAACCTATGCAAGTTGCTCAAGCGGGATTTCATTACGTTCAATCCCACGACATAAGCTTGGAACAGAGGTTATTGCTGAACGTCCCGGTGCTGCCATTTCTTTATGAACCCTCTAGCAAGAGAATCCATAGAAAGTTTTGATTAACCTAATGGATACACATAATTTACAAAACACAGTGCCACCAATGCTGTCCCATACCTCTTATTCGGTACAAAACTGGTGGAGATTATCTGCACTTCTTGCAAATCATACTTCTCAGAAAATCCATGAACATACAATTCATTCAGCATCAGGTGCAATTCTTTCTTAGCTCTCTCTTCTGAATCGCTCCCGCCATATTCGCACACCAATCCGCCAAACTTCTTCCCGGTTTTCTTATCATACAGCCAGCCAACGATCATGCCTGCGGTTGCTCTCTCTCCTTTGGCCACGTCTGCCCGCGCCAGAATAACTTCTGATACTGCCCCATGAACATACTCCTTCGGTTTCTTCACTTTCCTAGCGATTCTCGGCAGAATGGAGGAATAAATCAGAATATTATACCGCTCAATGCCGGCTTTACATAGCGCCAGATGAAACGAACCGGCATGCACCGTAATATCGCTTTCCCCAGTTCCTTTCGTGATAAAAAAGTCTTTTGGGATTCTATTTCCGACGACCAGTTGCTTTGCCACGTTTCTTCACCTTTCTGAAAAAGAAGTAACTTCCAACCAGCACAGCTACTGCCGTCAGAAAACTTACCGTAATGAAATTGCCGAAAAAGTCCGCCACTTCAGACAGATATAACAGTATCTTTTTCATCCTCTTTCTAAGGTATGAAAAGAAAACCGCTTATAAAACTTTCGGCTACCGGGTAATACTTCAGTATTGTGAAGGGTGGTGAGCACCATAAGGTCGAAATTCGTTCTTTACGTATTTCGATGAGGACAAAAGGAAATGGCCCCCGAGTCACTCCGCTACGCTTCGTTCGTGACATTCCTGACGGAACGAAGCGACTAAAGTCGGTCTCATTTTGAGAATTCCAGTTCTCGTCGAGAAGCAGCGAAACATTTATATATCCGTTATCATTTCTTTATAAGTAGAGAGTATTTTCTGAACAAAAAAAGAGGTGGATAAAACTGAAGCAGCACGTGTTTCAGGAGGTAAAGAAGTTTAAGATTCAGCGGTGTTGCAAAGGGTGCGGTGCACGGATCGTGGTGGAGAATGCGAACCGGTATTATTGCACCGGATGCCGTGGGTATTGATTTCTTTTTTTATTTTTTAGTGGAATAAGAATTCACTTAAACAACCCTTTAAACCACACATTAATTCTCGCCCAGGATCCCGTCGGCTGTGTTTCTATCGTTTTCCCGGTCAATGATGGCGGTACCGGCTGCTGCACTTCTGCAGTTGCTTCTGGTGTTTCTGCTACAATAGGGCTTTCCACAGTTTTCTCCTCCGGAGCCGCCGCTACTGCTGGTTTATCCTCCTTAATAACTCGTTTGCCGATCAGAAATTCACCGAATCCTTTCGTAGCAGTCTGATAATAGACATATCCACTCTCTTTCTTCAGATAGGCTGTTTCCAGCTCCTGGCCATCGTGATAGACCCGCACATCTCCGACGGCCACATGCGACTTCAGAAGATCGTCTTCTTTGATTTTCAATGAGATGTCAATCTTTCCTATTCTTAACTCCACCGCTTTATCTGCCGTGATGCGGAAGCGGGAATAGGCTTCTCCAGTGAACGGCCAACTTACTTTAGGAATCTCTTCAATGGTGATAATTTCATTTTTGATATCTCCCGTGAAAGTAAAAGTCATGTCTTTAACGCCGTCTACTTTGACCTCGAAGCGAAGTTGTGTTCCTGCCGGAGCATAGGAAATCTTCTGTACTGATCGCTCGCCATAGGATACGCCGCTTTGGGTGGTGATGACACCAACTACGGGGATGATGAGAATTATTGCTAAACAAGCCCAGAAGAGCTTATACTGCAGAATGAAGTCCACCCTCTTTTTTGCATCCATAAAGCTGAAATTTCCGTTAAGTATTTAAATTTAATGCTAACCAACCTTGGGATGAAAATAGGCTTGGATTGCGATGATGTGCTGGCAGATACAACTGTCACGCTGGCAGCCGAATATAACCGCCGGTATGGGACTTCTCTGACAGCAGCTGATTTAACACCGGAACCGGAAAGATGGAAGATCATTGTAGGTGAAGAAGGCGTCCAACGATGTTGGGATATTTTCGCAGAAGAGGATGTTTCATATCATTTGCTTCCCATCTCAGGAGCAGTAGAAGGTGTGAAGAGATTACACCAATCCGGAGCTAAATTGTATGTGGTGACCAATAGAATAATCCTCCGGCCGGGACTTACTGAAGAGTGGCTTGAACGATGGTTTGACCAGGCTATTTCAGGGGTATTTTATACCAGTTCAAATGGTTATGATAGGCGGCCGCAGAAGGGAGAGCTTTGCCGCCGGGAAGGCCTGGATAGAATCGTTGAGGATGTCGATTATAATATTGAACAATTGCGGACAGCAGGGATTAAGACTTTTGTTTATGACCAGCCGTGGAATAAGGAAGTTGTGGAAGACCATCTGGTGAAAAGGGTTACGGATTGGAAAGAAATATCGGAAAGAATCAACCACAATCATTATAAATAAAAATCAACTTTTGCCGCATAAAGCCTGAACTAGTGGGACCATAGCTCAGACTGGGAGAGCACCACGCTGAAGAATGGTTTAGGAATTGTTGCAGGAACGTGGTTGTCCTGGGTTCAAATCCCAGTGGTCCCATTTTCTATGTGTTGTTGATTTTTATTTTCTCCGAAACTTCTTTTCCAGCTCTTCTGCGTCTGTCTTAATGATTGTTGGCCTTCCATGCGGACAGGTATACGGAAAATCTGTCTGCGAAAGATCCGCCAAAATCTGCTCCATCCTGATATTGGCCAGCACTTCGCCAGCCATGACCGCAGCTCTGCAGGCCATGCGGGTAATGATATCTTCTTTAATGGTTTCCAGCCGGTTTTTGCCTTGGCGCAGCGAGGCCAGCAAGTCGTAGAACATTTCTTTGGCATAGGTTCGCCCCAGGAGAGCGGGGATGGTTTTGAGTACAAAAGTATTCTCTCCGAAGGGCTCAAGGGTGAAGCCGAAGCGTTTTAGCATCTCTTGCTGATCCTGAACGAAGGCCTTTTCAAGCGGCGTTAATTCCAGAAGTTCCCCCTGCAATAGTTGCTGCACCTGCATCTCATAATGGATAAATTGCTTCATCAGTTTTTCGTAACAGACGCGCTCATGGGCAGCATGCTGGTCAATGAACACCACACCGCCAGCGGCTTCTGCTACAAAAAAAGTTTTATGTATCTGGCCGAGAAGCTTTAACGCCGGTAATCTTTGGGTATCAAGAAGCGGCTGTTCCTCAACGGTATTTTGAACTGTATGCTGTTCAGCATAGGCTGCTTTCGGTTCTTTTACCAAAGTCGGCTCTGATACATCTTCACTTGGCAAGGCTGTCTGCACACTCTGTTCGTAGGCATATTTTTGTTTTTTAGCAGGAAAGAAATGTTGTTCCACATTCAGGTCAACAGCCGGAATAAGATTATGTTTCTGCAGAGTTTTTTTCACCGCAAAAAATACTTCTTTCTGGACGATTTCCTTTTGTTCTATTTTCACTTCGGTTTTCGCCGGATGAACATTGACATCAATTTTTTCCGGCGGTAAGGTCAGATTGAGAATATACAACGGATGACGGTTGACGAATAAAGCACTGTGATAAGCATCATAAATAGCCGTGTTGACATCTTCATTCCGCACCCATCGCCGATTGATATAGAGAAATTGCTGGGATTTATCGTTCCTGACATTATAGGGGGTGGAAATGAAGCCGGAGATGCTGATGTCGTTGTTCCGACAGTTGACTTCCAATAATTCTTTGGCGGTGGAAATTCCATAAAGCGCGGCTATCGTGCTGCGTGGATCGTGTGATGAGGGAGAATGAAGAAGTACAGTGCTGTTGTGTTTTAAAGTAAAAGTGATAGTATGATTAACGAGTGCGTATCGCGTGACCACGTCAATGATATGGCGTAATTCTACCTGATCGCTTTTAAGGAATTTCTTTCTGGCCGGTGTATTAAAGAAGAGATGATGGACTTCCATCGTTGTGCCATCGTCCATTCCGGCCGGGGACTGGCGGAGAATTTTACCGGCTTCGACTTCGATTTCAATACCAGCGATGTTTTTGGGCTGTTTTGTTTTGAGGATGAGTTTGGAGACGGCAGCAATGCTGGCTAATGCTTCACCGCGAAAGCCCAATGTCTGGATGGAGAGCAAATCATCGGCATTTTGGATTTTGCTGGTGGCATGGCGCAGCAGGCTTTTTTTTGCATCTTCTTCATCCATGCCCTGGCCGTTATCGGCGATTTTGATGAGATTCTGGCCGTAGTTTTCAATGTCGATGAGTATTTTGGTGGATTGGGCATCGAGAGAATTTTCGATAAGTTCTTTGACGACGGAAGCAGGACGTTCGATCACTTCTCCGGCCGCAATCTTGTTGATGAGATCTTCGGATAAAAGATGGATGTGAGGCATACTCTACTAGGGATACAAGGAATTTAAAAAGAATGTGGTGATGAAGTAGTAATTCTCACGTTGAACTTTACTTTCTTCTGGATTTAGGGGTTGCCGCATCTTTTCTGCCTCAGAACTCCCCCAATCCTTTCTGCCATTCTAATCTCTTCACTTTCAACTTCCGTACCATCTCATCGTCCTTCTGCAGGATCTCCTGGATTTCCTGCGCGCGCTGCACAATATCCACAGGCAATCCCGCTAACTTGGCGACATGAATGCCGTAACTCTGATCGGTTCCGCCTTCCACCAATTTACGCAAAAAGACGATCTCTCCCTGTGATTCTCGGACAGCTAAATTGTAATTTTTGATGCGTGGGCATTTCTCTGCTAATTTATTTAAGACATGATAATGTGTCGAAAAGAAGGTTCTGGCTCTGATGTTGTTGTAGATGTATTCTGCGACACTCCAGGCGATGCTCACGCCATCAAACGTGGAAGTGCCTCGGCCGATCTCATCGAGAATGATCAAGCTGTTTTCCGTAGCATTGTGCATGATATTGGCGGTTTCTGTCATCTCTACCATAAATGTTGATTGGCCGCTGCTGAGATCGTCGTAGGCGCCAACTCTCGTGAAGATCCTGTTCGTAATTCCCAAGATCGCTTCTTCTGCAGGCACAAAGCTGCCTATCTGCGCCAGCAATACGGTTAAAGCCACTTGACGCATGAGTGTACTTTTTCCGGCCATGTTCGGCCCGGTTATCAGCATCATCTCTCCCGAACCGAGAAGGATGTCGTTAGGGATAAATTGCGATTCCAATTGCTCTACCACGGGGTGCCGTGATTTCCCAAGTTGGATGATGTTTTGTTTCACGAATTGCGGTCGGCAGTACTGGTGTTCATGAGCAATTTTCGCGAGACAGCATAACACATCCAGTAAAGCCAGATGTTGGGCAGCAGTCTGGATGGACTCGGTGCGGGAAGCTACCTGCTGCAGAATCTGTTGGAATAAGGCGTATTCTAATTCTACAATTTTTTCTTCTGCGCCCAGAATTTTCTCTTCTTCAGCTTTAAGTTCCGGCGTGATGTAGCGCTCGCCATTGGCAGTGGTCTGTTTGCGGATATAATGTAATGGCACAAGATGCAGATTTTTCTTTGTGACTTCGATATAATAGCCAAAGACGTTATTGAATCCAATCTTCAATGAATTAATTCCCGTTTTATGCTGTTCCTGCTCTTCCAATTGCTGGAGGAACTGTTTGCTGTTGGTTTTGATGGCCTGAAGTTCTTTTAATTCCGGATTAGATGCTGGCTTGATGATATTGCCTTCGCGGACGGTGATGGGCGCATCCTCGCGGATGGAATTGTAGATGAGTTTCGTTATATCTTCACAATTATCTATGCTGGAAATTTTGTGCAGGAGTGCTGCCTGGGCACTGGAAATTTTCTGTTTTAGTTCTGGTATTTTCTCTAAGGACTGTTTTAAGGATAACAAATCCCTCGGTGTAGCATTACCATAATTGACCCGGCTAATCACGCGTTCCAGATCCTGCACGTCTTTCAGCTGCTGAATAATCTCTTCCCGGTTGATGATTTCCTTGTTCAGTTCCTGAAGGGCGTCCAGACGTTGATTGATAAGATCGATTTGCAATAACGGCTCTAAAATCCAGCGACGCAATAATCGGGATCCCATCGCCGTCACTGTTTTATCCAGAATTCCCAAAAGAGTGCCGCGCGTGCTGCCGTCAGCGATATTTCTCAGGAGTTCTAAATTGCGGATGGTGCTTTTGTCCAGGAGCATCTTGACAGCATTGGCCTGCACAGAAATGGATTTAATGTGAGTGAGTGCATTCTTTTGCGTTTCCCGCAGATAACTCAACAGTGCGCCGCAGGCTGCGCAATTTAATTTCTGATCTTCAAGGCCGAAGGCGGAGAGATTATTGATCCGGAAATGGTCCAGAATAATTGCCGATGCTTTTTCAGCGCGGAAATAATAGTCGTCTGCTTTGTTGATAAAGCAATCAGCAGCTTTGATGTTTTCGATAAGTCCTGTATTGACGAGGAGGCTTTGCGGCACGATGCACTCTGCTGGTCTGTACCGATGAAGTTCTGCAAGGAGCGTAGGAATTCCCAGGATGGTTTTCGTGAAAAATTCGCCGGTGGAGAGATCGCAGAAAGCGATAGCGATGGTTTCGTCATGACAGGTCAGGGCAGCGATAAAATTATTTTCTTTTTCATTCAGCATGGACGCTTCAATCACTGTTCCGGGGGTGACGATTCTCACTAATCCACGTTTGACCAGACCTTTGGCGGTCTTGGGATCTTCGAGTTGTTCTACGATAGCTACTTTATAGCCTTTCTTTACTAATCTGCCCAGATAGGTTTCCAGCGCATGAAAGGGAACACCGGCTAATGGGGCGCGCTTGTCGCCCTTGCCTCGGGAAGTGAGAGTGATTTCTAATTCTCTCGCGGCAGTAATCGCGTCCTCGTAGAACATTTCATAGAAATCTCCCATGCGGAGCATGACTAAACAATCAGGATGGGCTTTCTTGACTTCCTGATACTGCTTCATGCCGGGGGTGAGATCGTCGGTATGTAATTCAAGGATGGATTTATCGGTCACAGGGACTTAGAAGAACAAGATTTTTTAAAGATTGTTGTATTATATCGTTTATGTATGTCCTTTAATATGCGCCTTCAGCGCCTGTCCGCTCATTTGCTCCATCCTTTCTTCCTGAGATATAACTCCAATGTCGATGAGTTTCCCTGTTCGATTAATTCTCGGGCAATGGTTTTCAATTCCTGAACATCTGTAAAAGGCTTTTGATACAATCCCAGCGCTCCGGTCTCACGAACTGCGGCAAGGAGAGTCTGCGGATAGCTGGTAGCAGAAAGCATCAATCGCGGAGGTAATGAGTAATCTTTGATTGGGCAATCATTGATAGAGTAATCCCTGATTGCCTTCAGGAATTCCAAGCCCCCCCTTCGAGGCATGTCATTATCAGTTAAAATAAGTGCATATCCATTTGGATTCGAAGTGAACTTATCAAAGCCTTCCTGTCCATCCTGTGCGAGAGCAACTTCTCCTAATTCCTTAAAGATCCTTAAGTACATACGTGCTAATGAAGATTCGTCTTCCAGGCAGAGTATAGTAGCCATTTCACCACTTAATTGTAGCATTATTTATAAACATTCCTATCGAAAAATATTAATACTCCCTAGAGATTAAGCCTTGACGGAGGCCTTAATCATGAGAAATATAATTGGTATCTTAATGTCAGTATTTTTAGTATTGAGTTTTTCAGTCGTTGCGGATTTGAAGTCTGAGCTGCAGGCGTTGGGCAGCCTGGAAGGAACAACTTTAGAAGGCCCTGCCGGCACCTTATTCGGGAATGTAAAAGCTAATCTCTACATTACTCCGGAGACCGGTGAGCAGATTATCGTCAGTATCATCATTATCGACAAGGTGGTCAAAAGTGTCCAGTTTGAAGAGTTTCCTGAGCCGGATCTGAAAGTCTCTGCCTCCGAAAAAGTGATCAGGGAAATTCAGGATGCGCCGAGTCCGGTCTCCCGTCTGCAGAAAGCGATGTTGAATAAGGAGATAACCTATAAAGGCGTCGGTTTTAGGAATAAGATTAAGTTCAGTTTCTTATCCTCTGTTGCCAAAGTAGCCAGCTGGTTCAGAGCAGAGGAAAAAGAAGAAATGACCGGTGAGAAAACAGGAGAGAAGGAGGAAATAGACGATAAAGAAGTGGAAGTTAAGGCGGAAAGAGAGAAGAAACAGGAAGGAGAAGCGAAGAAAATCAAAGGAGAAGCCAAAGATGAAGAAACGCCGGACGTGAACAAAGAGAAAGAAGAAAAGCCTGCGGAACAGAAAACGGAAACTAAAACAGACGAAAAGGAAGTAGAAGAGAAGAATGAAATTGAAGTAGAAGTATCCTCCATAGGAGCGACGCACCAAGTTGAGATGACCGCGGGAGGATTCTCGCCGACAGAATTGACTGTCAACGCGGGCGATACGGTTGTCTGGGAAAACAAGCGAAGCGGCAATCTTAACAAAGGGATGGTGCTGGGCTCGCGGCAGTGCGTCTATGTGAAAAGCGGCATCTTCCTGATGGGTGAGAAATTCAGTTACACCTTCACCAAGCCGGAAACCTGTGTTATCGTGGATGGCATTCTGACCACGCAGACGATGACGGTAACGGTAAAAGAATGAGCTATTTCTTTTTTGACACTCGAACGGCTTTGTGTAAAAAGTCACTTTGTTTAGGGGTGCGGTGCCTGTTATCGATTTTTCTTTGTTTTTTCTCAGGCCTATTTTAGATTTCTCTGATTAAAATCGATTCCTAACTTTGTCTTACGAATCCCAGAGTAACAGGCACTTCTTCGCGTCCCCTACTTTTTAGACAAAGTCTACTCAAACATTTATTAGCGCGATAAGGCGCGGTGAAATCCCTGCAGCATAATGACTTTTTTGTCCCGCTTTTTAGAGTAAAGTTTAAGAGGTCAGTTTACTTTAGAAGAGTTCTATGTATCAGATGTCGCACTATCAGCCCTGTTCTCCAAGTCCGCCTAGGTCTAATCCCTCTCTTTCCTATAGCTATTTAGAATCCATAGCCAATTCAGCAGCGGAGAGCCGGCGGCAGGAATATGTCGTGTCTGCTCCGGTCGTCCAGGCTAGCCCTATTCCTGGTCCCAGGCTGTACGCTGAAACTTTTTCTTCCTATAGTAAACTATCGTCTCTCCAATACCTGCTCTTCCAGCCCCAGTCAGAATATCATTTCACTCCGGATACTTTTCTGAAGCCAGGAAAAGAGGGAATGTTTGTCGGCTCGGCAGAAGATATTCGTCAATTTGTTGAAGAAGCCTTTGAGAAGATGCTGGGTTCTGCCTTCCCTGAAGATATCAAAATTTCCGTTCTCGATGCAGCGCAATTCAGGAATATTGCTCCTTCGCCATCAACAATTGGGTTATCCATCAATCGCCGGAAGCATGGCCTGATGTCCGAGATTTTTGTGCTGAATGATTCTCTGGCACGTGTGATGCTGACCATCGGCCATGAACTGGGGCATGTATTTACGGAAACGCTGGAGAATAAGCATGACGAGGAAGCGAAAGCGTATGCTTTTTCCCTGGCGTGGATGAACCTGATAAAAGACCATAATATTGCGGATTTGGCGGATGCGATCGTGACGGAACGTCCGGCGGAGAATGGATTACATAATGTAGCTTTCTTTTTCGTGGATAGGATGATGCGAGCGGGAGCAGGCGCGATAGAATTGTGGAAAGGATTGGTGGAAGGGAAATTGTTTGTTTTACACTAGATTCGGAAACGGAAAAATCTCGTCTTGGCCGTGCCATCACCCAAAGAACGAATTGCGCCCTACGTCCCCGGCAGCGTCCCGGTCAGTATCTGTGCTGCAAAGAGATTGAATAAGATCATCACCACGCCGGCGAGGAAGCAATATAATAATGTCCCTCTAATCAGGTTCTTTCCTAATTCATAGCGTTCTCCTAACTTGTCCACGCCGTTCTCGATGCCATTGGCGAGGATGGTAAGAATGTACGCTAATTGCACGACATACAAACCCACGATGATCTGGAAATGAAAGGTGGGCATGCCGATGCCAAAGATGTCCAGCATATCGGCAAAGCCTCCGGCTTCTGTCCCTTTGGCTGCCAATCCCGACAACTGCGCCGCTAATTTCGTCAATATGGTTGAAATCATGGAGGTAATGCCGATGACTATTCCTGCGATCGCCGGCGTCAAGAATTGCACCTGTGCTTTCATCGAGGAAATGACTTCACCCATGAGATCTTTGAGGCGTTCCTCAACAGTATGGATTTCCTTGATGTAGCGCGACATGGATAATAAGGCTTGGGCCGCGATGCGCGGACCTTTCTTGATGCTTTCAATAAGCACTTTCATCGAGGATTCAATAACCCTGGATGGATAGCTGCGTACTGCTCCGACCTTTGGGTCAAACAGGGCTTCCTGCAAGCCCATCCCTAATTTCATAATATTTTTCTCCGTCAGATTGAAGAATTCTCCGGAGGTCGTGCCCTGCATCGTTGCTGCCACTTTGGCAAAAGCAATTTCTGCCGGCAGGCCGTCGCCGAGGCGATTGCCCAACTGGAACAATGCGGAGGAAAATTCATCTTCCAGTGCCCGCGTGCGTTCTCGGATCTTGATGACATTTTTGGAGCGAAGTGAGAAATATAATCCAAAGGAGATTCCTAAACCGGCGGTGACGATCAACGACAAGAGCGATGCGCCTAATCCGTAAGGGCCAATTTTCTCTGTCAATTCGCAGAGCGGCGTGGTCGGCGGGCAGACATAGTCCATGAGTTTTATCTTTCCATCTGCATCCTCTATTTCAAACGCCGGATTTAAGGCGTGGAGAATGATGGGACTAAAGCCGATGATGAAGAAGACGGCCAATAAAACCACGGTAAAAATAACCGGATTAAGGCTGATGGTGAAGGCTTTTCCCAGCGGAATATTGACCTTGGTGAATTTTTGTACTGCAGGATTTTCGCTGATATCGGCGGCGCCGTAGCCAGCCGGACGTTTGGAGAGAATGCTTTTGCCAAGATAATAGACGCCAGCCGGAAGGGCAAGGTTATAGAGGACAGCGATGTAGATGGCGGTTTGAAAAGGATTTGTCCCGCCGGCCATGAAACTGACGACCAACGGAAGAATGACTAACCCGAGAATGGGAAGGATGACACCCAGCATATGCAGCATGGTCATAGGTTCTTTGAGCGAATGTGCATAATGCAGCATATTTTCATAAGTGCCGTTGAGAACAACATCGAGGGATTTGTCCAGCAAGGCTAAACGTCGCTCCTCAGACGGCTCATAGAGCGAGGCTTCAATCAAGTGAAATGATTCTACAAATTCTTTGTTCCATTCCTTCCAGGTGAGGAGATAAGCTTCGGCTGATTCCTGCACGGTGCTGTACTGCTGCGTTTCGACATCCCAGAGAATTTTGCGGAAATCGAGTGAGAGAGGTTGATCAAGGTGGTCTGCAGCGAATTCGATAGCTCGTTCCAGATTTGAGGTATGACGCATGTAGGTGACGATGTAGAAGATGCTTTGCACCATCTGGTTGCTGGCTTTCATGCGCCAGGTATTGCCCATGAATTCAGGGACTTTCTGCAGGATGGGAATGAGCAAAAGGCCGGTGAACAGGAAGAAAACGACAAAGAAGAACATCGGTTCGAGACAAAAAAGGACGGGAAGGGCGAAGGTTGAAAGTGAGCCGAAGACAATGATGAAGAGCGCGGCCAGGATGGAGAAGGAGATGACCCCGGAAGGAGTTACAGTAAGATGGCAGACATCAATAAATTTCTGCAGCTTGTCGGCGGTTTTCTGGTCAGCGTTGAGCTTGAGGATTTTTTCAGAGAAGTTGCAGGCTTTTTCGTAGAGGCTGTATTTTGCGGGATAGAGCTCTTTCTTGAAATGGGTGTATTCTTTGGTGGTGATTTGTGTAGGGACAAGAATAGCTTTCTCTCCAAATTCCTCTTTAATCCGCTGCTTGTATTTCTCTAGCAGTTGCTGATAATCGTCCGTGGGCATCTAGACCTCTACTGTAAGAATGGAGAAAGGGTTATTAAGGTTTCGCTGGAAAGGCACTATCCAAAAAGTGAGTGATAATCATCTTGGCCGCTCGGTCGGCTGATTTTTCGCAGTGTGAATTTCTACAAAAAGAAGTATTTTTCGAGAAAAATCAGGCCAAACCTAGAGCTAAAGACAAGCCTTCCCTCCCTCGCCTCTTGGCCAAACGAGGGCTGGATTGGGAGAGTATAGAGGACTTTGAATAACCATTCTTTTCATCAATATTCAAAGTCCTACTTAGAAGGGTTTGAACTATTAAGATAGGTTATTCAAACCCTTCTATACTTGATGAACTAAAATATCAGATAAAGCATAGCGGAAATAAAGTATGGATTACTTGGATTGGAGAACGGCTGGATTTGCTTATTGAACGAGGATTGGTTATTCCCATGATGGAGAAGGTTGATGCCTTACGGTTTGAATATTATGAGGAATTGGAAAGGAAATTGAAAAAAGAAGACTAACTCTTCACTCCACCACGGCCTTAATCCTTCTCACGCCGGCCGCTACACTTTCCTCTTTGGTAATCTTAAAATGTCCAATCTCTTTGGTATTGTTGACGTGCGGCCCGCCGCAGAATTCTTTGGAATAATCGCCGACGAAGTATACTGATACTCTGGCCGGATATTTTACGCCAAATTCCATCTCTGCTCCTAATCTAACCGCTTCGTCATGGCTCATTTCTACCCTTTTAACCGAAAGATGTGCCCTTATCACACGATTGACTTCGTCTTCGACTTTCTTCACTTCTTCCGGCGTTAATTTCCGCTCAAAATTGAAATCAAACCTCAATCGCTCCGGCGTGATGTTGCTGCCGCGCTGATGGATGTCTGGGGAAAGTACTTTTCGAAGTGCTTCGTTGAGCAGATGAGTGGCAGTATGCATTCGTATAACCACAGGAGATGCATCAGCCAATCCACCTTTAAACTTCTTCTCTGCTCCGATTCGGGATAATTCTTTATGTTTTTCGTATTCCGCCAAGAATCCTTTCACATTTACTTTAATTTCTTTTTCCGCAGCTAATTCTTCAGTCATTTCTAAGGGAAAGCCATAACTCTGGAATAATAAGAAAGCATCCGTGCCGGAAAGATCTCCGTGTTTTGCCATCTGTCCAAATTCACGCAGGCCTTTTTCCAGCGTTCGCTCAAATTTCTCTTCTTCTTTGCGCAATTCGTCATAAATCCGTTCTTTATTCTGCCGTACTTCCGGATATAAATCACCATATTCCTGGACCACTATTTTTGCCAATTCTACAGTAAAGAGAGTGCTGATGCCGATCATCTTGCCATAACGGACAATTCGCCGGATCAGTCGCCGCAAGATATAACCGCGATCGACATTCGATGGCAAGACAGCATTTTCGTCTCCGAGAATAAAGACAGCAGCCCGGATATGATCCGCAATGATACGCATGGGCCGCTGCTCCTGCAAATATTTCTTTCCAGAGAATGGTTCTATCTTCTGAATGATGGGGAAAAACAAATCCGTTTCATACGCGCTTTTTTTTCCGTTTAAGATGGCTAAGGTTCGTTCCAATCCCATGCCGGTGTCGACGTTCTTTTGCTTTAACGGAGTGACCGTTCCATCTTCTTTTTTGTTGTAGGCCATGAACACATCATTCCAGATCTCCACCCAGCGATGGTCGTCGGAATCAAATCGAGCCGGCGCTTTTCCTTCTCCCGTCCAAAAAAACATTTCCGTCGATGGCCCGCAGGGACCAGTCTCACCTGCAATCCAGAAATTATCTTTTCCCACAAAGGCGATGCGTTCCTCTGGAATACCCAAACTTCGCCACAAGGCATACGATTCCTCGTCTCGCGGAACGGCTTTGTCTCCCTGATAGACAGTAACGGCTAATTTTGCAACAGGAATATTCAGCCATTTCTTTCCCGTCAAAAATTCAAAACTCCATCCTATCGCTTCTTTCTTGAAATAATCACCTAAGCTCCAGTTGCCCAGCATCTGGAAGAAGGTATGGTGAGTATCATCGCCGATATTCTCAAAGTCAACCGTACGCAGGCATTTCTGCACGTTGGCCAATCGTTTTCCTACCGGATGCGGAGTTCCTGTGAGATAGGGAACCAACGGCTGCATGCCTGCGGTGTTAAATAAGACTGAGGCGTCATTTGCGGGAATTAATGAGGCTGAGGGGATGATGGCATGCCCTTTGCTTTTAAAAAAGTCCAGATATTTTTGGATGAGCTGTTTCGCGTTCATGGAACCTTTATGTTGGGGCTGCTTAATATAGTTTTATCTTGGAATTGATGTTCGAGCTTGGGCACGACAGTATCGATAAATACTAGCAACTCCCTAGCTTCTTCTACCGTTACTAGTTTCCCGCGATAATTGATGTCATTTCTAATTCGCCTAAATCTATCAGCTTTGAAATATTCCGCTTCAGAGAGTAAGCCCCGCTCAAATCCAAAACAAAAAACGGCTTCATGGCTGTAAGGTTTGAATCCTTCTTTGGCCAAGAACGCCTGGAGCGCTTCTCTCAACACTTCATAGCCGCTCTCAAAGCGGAAGGGGGCATTTTGTGGATCAAGAGAAAGACTGTGTAGATCGTGTAAACGTGCCTGCGCTTGCCTCAAGAGCGACTGCGCTTCGGCTACTTCCGGGCTTTTTTTCGCTACTTTTTTTTCGAGGATGTAATCCTTAAAGGATTTCATAGCTGCAGATAGCCGGAGAGGACAATACCATTTATAAGTGTAGTGGTAAATTCAGAGGGTATGTCCTCTTTTAGCAGCTCTTTCACTTGAATTTTTCGCTGGAGTTTTTTTTCGTATTTGTCCAGATTGCAGGACAGCTTTTTAGGCGTAATAACCACAACATCAATGTCGCTTTGTTCAGTATCTTCTCCTCGTGCATACGATCCGAATAACACGATGGCTTCGGGCCGCCCATACAGCTCAGTAAGATACGAAACGAGTCCACATTCATATAATGTATAGAGATTACGGCTCCGTTTGAGTGCAATGAATAAAGTATTTTCTCGATCGGCTTGGATGAGCACTAAACCTCGCTCCCGCCTTAGGGAAAGGAATTTTTTGACACACAGTTGGTGCACCAGCTTCCTCGTCCAAGGGAAAGAGATGCGCAAGATTCGTGAAAGTTCCCGCAAATGCACCACTGTAGTTGGGTTCACCAGGAAGAAACCCAATACTTTATCCCGCTTAGTAATTAAAGTGTCCATTTGATAAATTAAAAATATCAACTGATATTTAAAGTTTTCTGTTATTTCGGCACCATAAAATTAATAAATCGGCTCTTCCACTTAGAATTCATGCCTACTGAACGAGCCCCACTAGCGAAGATAATTACAACTCTTATTGCAGAGGGATACAGCGCTTTTTCCGTAACCAGGGTGGATTCCACTCTAGACGAACATCCCCTCTTTCCTCTAGGACCTCCGAAGTGACCTAACTTAATGTTGTTAATCTTTGATTAAAAAATGTTGCCCAAGTCCATTTCTTATCTGTCAATCCCTCCATCATTGCCGGTGTTTTTCCTCTTTTTGTTTCCATGAAATTGTGCTGTACACTCAAAATTTC
>JACPND010000011.1 GCA_016185625.1 Candidatus Woesearchaeota archaeon
GGAGAGGACAGAGATTGTCAAAAAGACTAGGGCTGTGGGCAAATCGCAGATGTACAAGTTAAACGAAGAAAACCCGGTTGTAAGAAAGATAATTGAACTGGACGCCCAAATAACAGAAATGTATGCCGATAAGGCTGCTGAGGAAGAATTGAAGATTCCATTGCAAATTAAGCATAAAAAATGAGAACTTATAAGTTTCTGAAAGTAAATGATATTATGGCAAAGAAATTTGAAGTAGAGCATCTAAAACCTATCACACTTTTAAAGGAAGTGGAAAGTATGAAAAAGAAACTTTCGAAGATAGAAGCAAATCTAAAATATTATTTACCACCCTCGTAATCTAAAATTCTCTTGTATAAACTCTGATATCTCTCAGAAACTGGTTCATCGTAGTATCCCGCTGCACCACATACAGGAAGCCAAGTGGCAACTCTATCTAATGTTCCATCGTTTCCATCGTCTACAAATAACTTGTGGCTTATTAAAAAATCATTGCCAACATATACTCTTGTTCTATCGTCCTCACGTTCAAGACGGTATCGTACAGGCTCCGGACGGAAGTATGCTGGTATGACAAATGGCATAAGTTGCTCATTGCTATTTGGTAATACTTTGGTTGGTTTAGCAGTTAATCCGCAAGTTCCGGCAGCTAGTGCTCCACATAACCCAAGAGCGAGAGCAGGACCATCGATATATTGGTGTAGTCTTTGTTTCAACCGTTGAACCAGGTTAGGTGTCATTTTTGTCTCCATTGTTTTATTTATTAGCTTGTTGATGGTATCTTATATTTAAATTTCATTTCCCCCTTAAGGGGGTTGAATAATAAGATTTATAAAGAAATGTGTATTCCTTAGCAGGATGGAGGAAAAAGTACTTGAGGAGATTGGACTAACCAGGGGAGAAATTGCAGTATATACTTCTCTCATCGAGATAGGTGCATCAACTGCTGGTCCAATAATAAAAAAAGCGAAAATATCCCCCTCTAAAATTTACAATATCTTGGAACGCCTCATAGACAAAGGTCTGGTTAGCTTCATTGTTAAGAATAACAGAAAATACTTTGAAGCTGCACCACCATCCAGAATTTTAGATTATCTCTCCGAAAAAGAAGAAGGGATAAGAAAACAAATGGAAAGGGCAAAGGAAGTTGTTCGCACATTTGAGATTAGGCAGCAATTGGCAGCCCAACAGAATAATGTAACAGTCTATTTAGGAATTAAAGGGATTAAGACAGCATTTCTTCGAGCAATGCAGGAGGCAAAGAAAGGTGATCATTATGTTGGTTTGTTCATTCCTCGCGTTGATGATAGATTGGTCCCATTTTTTGATGATTTTACGAGAGAATTCTGCGCCAAAGTCGGAAAAACTCAGATGTTATTTAATGAGCCTTCCCCAGAACTTGATGCAATTAAGAGAATAAAAGGGATAGAAGTGAGGTTGCTTTCCAAACAATTTCGAGTTCCCACAGAGATTTGTATTATAGGAAATAACGTGTTGATTTCTACTACTGCCGGTGCTAACTTCATGAGCATTTTAATCAGAAATGGAGAGATGGCGGATTCGTTCAGAAAACATTTTGAGTTACTTTGGAAGATCTCAAAGTAGAAACGCCTCCCCCCTCCCTGTTTTTAAGAGGAAAACCCCTATGTCTAGTTTTACAGTTCTGTGTTTCTTCCATGCTGGTTCCGAGTAATATGTCGTATAACGTCGCAACTTTACGAAGTTTTCTGGAGCGCCGGTTTCCCTCGTGGAGCAAAAATTTTGAGGCAACCCACAAAATTTTTGCGGAACAGAGCTGGAAACCAAGCGGAAGAAAATTTGGGAAATGTCCCGAGCTGAGGGACTTTCCGTAAAGTTGCTGTTAGGCGAGGTCGAGCGTAGCGAGAAGCGCAGCGTCCCCGAACGTAGTGAGGAGTTTGAAAACCTGCCGAGAATCTAGTTGTTGCCGGAGTTTTTGCCACCGTACGTCGAAATTGGCACCGTAGCAGTTTGTTGAATTAAGTAATTTGTAGGTCAAGCGAGGAGGGGCGTAAAAGTGGTAGTAATCTTTTTAAGGTAGAGTATGCTTTTCTATGAAAAGAGGTTGATTATGAGAGAGTCTGAATTACTTGAACTGAAAACATCGACATCTGAACTAAAAGAAGCGGTAATTTCAATAGTCGCAATTCTCAATAAGCATCAAAAGGGAGAAGTCTATTTTGGCATTAAGAACAGCGGCGAAGTTGTCGGTCAGATGGTCACGGAGAACACAATCAGAGAAATATCCAAAACCATCTCTGACAATATTGAGCCAAAAATATTTCCCAAGATCAATGAAGTAACTTTTGAAGGAAAGAAATGTGTTCATGTGGAATTTGCTGGTGAGCATGTACCCTATTATGCTCTTGGTCGTGCTTATATCCGTGTCGGAGATGAAGACAAAAAGATTAGCTCGCAAGAGTTAGAGAAGCTGATTTTGAAGAAAAACAGAATCCTATGGGAAGAAGAAATATCTGAGAAAAATCTGAAAGACGTAAATGAAGGAACATTGAGAGATTTTGTTGAGAGAGCAAATGCAGCAAAACGAATAGATTTCAAGTTTACCAATGCAAAAGCAGTCTTGAACAAGTTGGGCTTGTTGAAAGATGGAAAATTACTGAAAGCTGCTGAAATCTTATTCTGCGATGACAATAAACAGGAAGTACAGGCAGCGGTATTTGCGGGAACTGATAAATTGACGTTTCTGGATATTCGGCAGTTTAAAGGAAATATCTTTCAATTGCTACAACAGTCCGAATCGTACATTAAAGAACATATCAATTGGCGAGCTGAACTGAAAGAGCGTGTTCGGAAAGAAATTCCTGAAATTCCCATTAGAGCGATTACAGAAGCATTAGTAAACTCTCTTTGCCATAGGGATTATGAAAACAGGAAAGGCAATGATCCCGGATTATTTCCTGAAGGCTATGACCCCAAAGATTTCTTTACCGGGACTGAAAGATCAATTTTGAGAAATCCGCTCATAGCCAATACACTTTATTTGAGCAAAGACATCGAACGCTGGGGTTCTGGAATTAAAAGGATTCATGACGCTTGTACAGAGGAAAAGGTTAAAGTTGAGTTTAAGAAGCTCAAAAGCGGGTTTTTGGTGGTGTTTGGTCGGAAGTTCGGAGGTATGGGCGGTGAACGGTTCGGAGATGGTTCGGTGAAAAGTTCGGAGAAAATTCTGGCTTTGATTAAAGAGAATAAAGCTATTTCTGCACGAGAGATGGCTGTCATTATTGGAATTTCGCAGAGGGCAGTAGAGAAGCAGTTGGCGACTCTAAAAAAAGAGAAACACATTAAGAGAGTTGGTGGAACGAAAGGCGGACATTGGGAGATTATGGGCACTACTTGAGAAAGACGAAAGATTTATAAATAAGGGCGTTTTTATGGTTTTATCGGAGAATTAAAAATGAAGACATTTTCAGAGTTTACCAAGAGGCGGAAAATAAAATGACAAGAGACCTCCGTCAATTAATATTTGATAATGGACACTTATGTGATGCTACAAGTAAAGCATCGGTACGTGGTGAAGCAGTTCCGTGTAATCCAATGACTATAAAAGTAAATATGGGAGAAGTTAGTAATGTCGATCTGTTTTACGAGAGAAAATACCGAGAGAGAATCCATCAAGCTGTTCTCGAACAATTACCGGCAGGTCTTGTTACAACTGGTCAATTTACCGCCTACGCTTATGGGTTATCTTATGGGGTATCACCTGATGCCGAAGGATGTTATTACGTTCCAATCCAATTCTATAAGGTGAAATAATTGAGCAAAATGGCAAGACAATTAACGAGAAAAGAACATACTCGGGGACTTTTGGATAGGACAATAATTGATACTTCTGATATTGGTAGCCTACTAACGAAAGCTGCGAAAGATCTTCAGAATGGAGAACTTGAAGAAGCGAGAACAAAGTTGGGAATACTCAGAAGTATTTATGATAATGTGCCTGGATGTGCTTTTTTTCGCAGTACAGCATGCAATTATTATCATTATCGAGGATTAAGACAAGCGTATGAAGAACAAGTAAAAGTTCAATCGGGAAAATAAGATGGGAATTGAAACACTTCTCAGAAAAGTTGACAAATTTATTATGGGCAAAAATCTGAAGCCATTCGTAGTCGGAGTTCCATTAGTTTTTAGTGGTCTGGGGATGTATTACACTATTGATTATGCCTCAAAAGGCGAATACGGAAAAGCTACTATTGCCGGACTTTGCGGAATCATAAATTCGTATTATGCTGGTTATCAGTCTAGGAATCTTAACGCCCATCTTCGTCCATAACTCTACAATTATTACGTTGTTTGGCGTAGGTGCCAATTTCGAATTGTTCAGTTTTTTCAATAGATTAATAGGTGGCAAAAATTTTGTTTATTCCACATTAGATGAAGTTTTCAATTTCAGAGCAGTTTCTTTTTACGAATAAACGAAGGCAACAACGTTAAGGATTATCGGTTACTGTATCATCGAGAAAGGCGGGTTTTCAAATTTCGCCTAACACCTATTAAACGCAGTTTCAATTGCGTTTAATAGGACGTATCGTATAAAAAGCGAAATTTTATTAAACTCCCAGTTATTTCCCAATATATGCCTGATTCGGAACCCTATCTTACCGCAGTAACCGAAGAACTGCGGCTACGTAAGTACTCGAAACAAACTGAAAAAGCCTATCTCTCCATCATTCAAAATTACCTTTCTTCCCAAAAAACACCGCGAGAGTTCCTGCTGCAATACACCGAACACAGCAACTCTACCATGCGAACAACCTATTTCGCCCTTAAATTCTTCCATGAGAAGATACTCAAGCAGAATTTTGAAGAACAATTGCCGCTCGCCAAGCGCTCCGGAAAACTCCCCATCGTCCTCAGCAGAGATGAAATCAATCAGATCTTTCACGTCACCATTAACCTCAAACACCGCCTGGTTCTTATGCTTTTATACTACAGCGGCATCCGGCTCCATGAAATAATCAACCTCTCTTGGGAAGATTTTGACTTCACACGGAACACCATCCATCTTAAAGTCGCCAAAGGAAATAAAGAAAGGGTGGTATTTCTTCATGAAAAATTAAAGAATGTCATTCTCAGTTTTAATCTGGCTGATCATGGCTTGGTCTTTCGCTCCAATCGGAATACAAAATACAACCAGCGAACAATCCAGATGATCGTCCGCCACGCTGCACGGAAAGCGGGAATAACAAAAAGAGTGACGCCGCACATCTTTCGCCATTCTTTCGCTACGCACTTGCTGGAAGCCGGAGCAGATATTCGTCTGATTCAGACCTTGCTAGGCCACAAGAACCTGCAAACGACACAAATATATACTCATATCGCCAACCGGGATTTATCCAAAGTGGCCAACTTACTGTAATGCCAGCAAAACTGGTTGACGCAAAAATTGACGCCAATGAACCAGCAGACAATCCCCCAACTCAGGAAAAGCTTTGAAGACTATGGTATCATACCTACTCGAAAAGCGGAAGCCGCTTAAAATGACCAAAGATCTAGCCATCAGAAACAGCACTGCCGAATTCTTAATATTTACTACGCAATCAGGAGAGGAATCTATTGAAGTAAAGTATGCAGAGGGAACGGTTTGGCTTTCTCAAAAGCTGATTGCAAAATTATTTGATAAAGGCAGAAGTACCATTACAGAGCATTTAAATGCTATTTACTCAGAGGGAGAATTAGATAAAAATGCAACCTGTCGGGATTTCCGACAAGTTCAAACAGAAGGTGATAGAAATATAGAAAGAGATGTAGAATTTTATAATTTAGACGCAATAATTTCTGTTGGATACCGGGTAAATTCCCAGAGAGCCACACAGTTTAGGATCTGGGCAACAAAAGTTTTA
The DNA here is from genome assembly GCA_016185625.1 of Candidatus Woesearchaeota archaeon. Taxonomy (GTDB): domain Archaea; phylum Nanobdellota; class Nanobdellia; order Woesearchaeales; family GW2011-AR9; genus JACPND01. The sequence goes on from JACPND010000011.1 coordinate 5,883, forward strand.
AAGCAATTTGCAATTAAAGTATACGTTTTAGACAAAAAAAGATTAGAGAATGGAAATTTCCTCAATCAGAATTATTTTGATGATCTTTTAGCTGAAATCAGGGAAATACGCTTAAGTGAACGAAATTTCTATCAAAAAATAACGGATATTTATGCCACTAGTTTAGATTACGATAAAAATGCAGAAACAACCAGGGAATTCTTTGCAAAAGTCCAAAACAAGCTCCATTATGCCATACACAAACATACTGCGTCGGAATTAATTGTGAAAAGAGCTGATAGCAAGAAAGATCATATGGGTTTAACATCTTGGAAAAATTCTCCAGTGGGTAAGATACTCAAAACCGATGTATCCATCGCAAAGAATTACTTGACAAAAGAAGAATTAGAGTCCTTAGGGAGGATAGCCAGCGCATACCTTGATTTAGCAGAAGAAAGGGCCAAAAGGAGAATACCAATGACCATGGAAGACTGGTCAAAAAGGCTGGATTTGTTCTTGGAATTCGATGAGCGGGAAATATTAGAAAACGCCGGTAAAATAACCGCAGAGATTTCAAAAGAATTTGCAGAAACAGAATTTGAAAAATATAGAATAGTGCAAGATAGATTATTCGAATCTGATTTTGATCGAGTCACTAAAAAATTATTAAAACAACGCGGTAAAACCGGTTGACGCAATGGTTGACGCAAGAGTTGACGCAAAAATGACCTACAAATTCAGCCCATCCAGTTTAAGTTTACTGAAAGATTGCCCTAGATGTTTCTGGCTCAATTTCAATAAAAACATTAAACGCCCAGATTCCATTTTCCCCTCTTTACCTAATGGAATGGATAAAGTACTCAAAGAACATTTTGACCGATTTATGAAGAGAGGAGAACTTCCGCAGGAACTTCAGCAATTAAATGGTGAAGTTAAGCTCTTCGATGATGAGGAATTGCTCAAAATATGGCAGAATAACCGCAAAGGGATCCAGTGGACAGATGAAAGCGGAAACCTCCTGAAAGGAGCCATTGACATTTTGCTTCAAAAAGGAAAGAAGTTGATTGTACTTGATTTCAAGACACGCGGCTTTCCCGTAAAAGAAGATACACATCTGCATTACAAGGATCAGCTTGACATTTATAATTTCCTACTGCGGAAAAATGACTATGCAACTGAAGATTATTCTTACTTGTTGTTCTACCATCCGCAGAAAGTACACCCTGATGGAAACGTTGATTTCCATAAGCACTTGGTAAAAATGGATGTTTCCATACAGAATGCGGAGAGGATTTTCCAGGAAGCCATCACCGTTCTTGAGAAGGCTATCCCTAAGCCTTCCGCCGAATGCCAGTTCTGCGCGTGGGCAGTGGCAGTTAATAAGACATAGGAAGCTTTTTTATAATCCACCATTTTTCCTACTGTCATGCCAGCTACACTTTTCACCCTCGCCGAAGGCATCCGCGCCTGCACCGCCTGTCCTCTGCATAAATCCAGAACCTTGGCCGTTCCTGGCGACGGGCCAGCCAACGCCAAACTCTTTTTCGTAGGAGAAGCGCCCGGCAACGAAGAAGACCGTCAGGGAAAGCCGTTTGTCGGAAGATCAGGAAAATTTCTCGATCAGCTCCTGCAGAAAGCCGGAATCAAACGCTCAGACGTCTTTATCACCGGAGCCGTAAAATGCCACCCCGCTAAAAATCGTACGCCATCAGCATCCGAATTAAACACCTGCAGACATCTCTGGTTGGAGAATCAAATTTTTCTCATCCAGCCAGCATTAGTCGTCATCCTGGGAACTGCTGCCCTGCGTTCGCTGCTGCAAAAAGAGAAACTTCAGCCGCTCCATGGAAAAATCATCGAGAAAAACGGTCAAAAATATTTTATTACCTATCATCCGGCTGCGGGAATGAGATTTCCAAAGATAAGGAAAATGATGGAGGATGATTTTGGTAAGTTGAAAAAGACACTAGAGAAGTTATAAGATATCATTATTCTACAATCACCTGCAATCTATTTTTATCGAGGGGTTCCAGGATAACTTCCTGTCCTTGTTTCAATGAGAGAAATTCTGCCAGTGATTTAGGAATGCGGACATCTAAAGCATTTCCTACTTTTGCGACATTCGTGCGTGCACGCAACCCCCACAATCCGCGCCTCTTTACTTCTGCCTCAATCTGGTCAGATACTGCTGATTCGAACAGTGTCTCCTGGCAGTGTGTGCAAACAAGAGCGTCAAATACTCCTATCTCTTCTCCTAAAAAATTGTACGGAGATTTTTTCTTCTTATAGGTTCCTTTTCCACAATTTGTGCATCGGTAAAATGCCGATACACCGTTATGAAATGATTCCTTTCGAGCACTTGTGGTCCTCTCGCAATAGCTTCTGCAATCTCTGTGCGGGAAATACCATTTAAATGTTTCGGAGCGGAACTGATTTTTCACAAGTATTTTTATATAGTCTTCAGATAATTATGAACGCAGTATGACCAAACCCATCTACCTCGACTACGCCGCCAGCACTCCTCTTGATCCAGAAGTACTCCGAGCCATGCAGCCGTATTTCTCAGACATATACGCCAATCCCGGCAGTCTGCATGACGCAGGAGAGAGAGCGAAACAAGCTGTAGAACGATCCCGGGAAACCGTAGCCAGGATTCTTCACGTTAATCCGGAAGAAATCATCTTCACCTCCGGCGGAACCGAATCAAATAATCTGGCCATCAAAGGAATTGCATTCAAGGCAGGCAAAGGCCACCTCATCACCAGCTGCATCGAACATCATTCTGTACTGGACGTCTGCAAATATCTGGAAACAAAAGGCTTGGCCGTTACCTATCTTCCGGTCGACAGGGAAGGTTTCGTTACTCCTGAAAACGTGGAAAAGGCTATCCGTAAAGACACCATCCTCATTACTATCATGCATTCAAATAACGAAATAGGAACTATTCAGCCGGTAGAACGTATTCATGCTCTTGCCCGAAAGTATAAAATGCCGTTTCATGCTGATGCCTGCCAGTCTGCCGGGCAGGTAGAATTGCCATCCAAATACGCAGATGCCATGACACTCAACGGCTCCAAAATCTACGGTCCAAAGGGAATTGGCATTCTCTATAAGAAATCAGCTATTCTTTTGGAACCATTATTTCACGGAGGAGGTCAGGAATTTGGCGTGAGAAGCGGAACGGAAAATGTGCCGTCGATTGTCGGATTTGCCAAAGCCTTGGAAATTGCGGAGAGAAGGAGAATCGCTGAGGCCAAAAGAGTGGCTATCTTGCGTGATTATTTCATCAAAAAACTTCTGGAAATCCCTGGCTCAGGATTAAATGGCCATCCTACGCAGCGTTTGCCCAACAATGTCAACATCTCCTTTAAGGATATTGATGCAGAAACCATGCTTAAGCATCTCCATGCTGCCGGAATATATGCCTCTTCCGGCAGCGCCTGCACGGCGCATCAGATTGAAGTGAGTCACGTCCTCAGAGCCATCCGACTTCCCGCGGAATATGTCCGAGGCACGATTCGCTTTTCATTGGGGCGGGATTCCACAAAAGAAAAGCTGGACATTGTTGTAGCGAAAGTTTCAGAGATTATCTGCAGCTTACGGACTGTTGCTTAACTTTTTAGGGATATAGTTGTCGTATTGTTGTTTGTCGCCGGCAAAGAGAAGAATATATTTCTCTGCGCCCACAAAACAGACACGCTCCAGTTCTCCAACAGATGATGGAAGTAAAATGCGTCCGGTGTTGTCCAATTCTCGTTTATAAAAATTCCGCCCCGTAGGCACTGTCCGTTTTGTGAGTGATATAGGTGCAGGGTAATACTTCAGCAATATGAAGCACTGCCATCCTAAGTCGAGCTTTTTCGAGAGAATATCGAACCGACAAGAGGGTAGTCTCTTACGGAGAACGTCGGTTCTCTATTTGCACTTCGAAAGCGAGAAGATGGCAGTGCTTCAAAGAAATAGTTCTATCCGCCGCTTACGCCAAGGGAAATATCACTTCTCAGTTGTACATTAACTTTATAAAGAAATTCGTTTTACTGGTATCCATCAAAAAGAGAAGGCATGAAAAAAACAAATTCCAAGATATATTCTGGGAGCGGTTATCCTTCTTGGTATTTCTTTGTTGGCAGTAGCCAGCTTTGCGCGTGGAAGCGGCGCAACCGGCGCTAACGTGGTAACGGGCGCGGTGGAGACGGCACCAGGAACGGTTGCGAGTTGTGATGCGATTGATGTAGGTGCAGAGAAGACTGCACAGATTTACATCTCCGACCCAGACCATAATGAACTTTCTATTAAAGCAGATAATGTCCAAGTTGAGAATCAGAATGGATTAAATCTTTATAATCCTGTTACGAAGGAAATAGCTACTTTACGTATAAAGGAGGGAGGTTTGTTAGTTGAGGCTCCACTAAAAAAAGACAAGTCCGGTAAGTATGTACGTGGAATTATTGGAGCAGATAAAATTGCCACAGGATATAATGGTATTATTGTTCAAGGAAAAGCAACGAGACCTCTGTATGGTACATATGTTGTTACTAATATAAAACCATTTAATGATGAAGGAGAAGTATTTTGCGAAGATAAAGATGACATTGCAATAGCCGGTGGTTGTCAATGCGGCTCAGATTCTTGGGTTGAAGCTTCTGGTCCATCTCCTGCAATCACTAAGAAAAAGTGGGATGTTCAAACAAAAACGTGGGATCAATGTGAGACGTACGAAGATTGGACTTCATTACCTGGTTTATATGGTCTAATAATAGATGAAAAGCAGCTAACTTGTGCTACAAAAAGCTCAACAACTATAACAGCACAAGGCAAATTCAATGAAGTAAGTGGGTGGTATTGCAACTGTAAAAAAACAGAAAATCCGAAGTCCGCATATGTCGTTTGTATAGATAGTACGCCTTGGTAAGTCGTATGTTTATCCGTCAGAAAAGTTGATTTATTCTTAAAATATTAAATAATCAAACATTTCTTACTTTAATCTAACACAAGAAGGGGATAATGTTCTTAAAAGTTATATCCCACTCCAATGTTGACGCTGGGTATCACCAGCACATCTGTTTTCTTTCTGCCTGACAGGAAGTAGTTATCTCTCGTTTCCAAGATCGCCATTACGCCACCTGTGGCACGGAATACTATTCCATTTCTATATTCATATCCTTCCGAGATGGTAGACGTAGGAAGATTATTCCCAGAAGGATCTGGCATCACTCCCACGGCTGCTTCCAAAGTAAAGCGGTGTTTTGAACCTAGATATCCCCGCACTCCGGCAGTCGCAGCAAATTGGGTCATATCCTTGTAAATTCCACTGATTCCCGCGCCTATGAAAGCGGCTCCGCTGGGATTACCGCTGATAACTTCGTACGATGCGGAAGCTCCAAGACCTCCGTACATTATGCCAAAGCCAGCTTCAACGGTTACTTTTTTGTCTTTGGTAAAACCTGATTCGGGAATACCGGCAATGCAAAGCCCGACAAGGGCTGAGAATAATTTTGTTTTTTTATTCATGTTAATTCCCTCCATATATTTTTACTACTCAAAAAGGGCGCCTACATATAAACCTTGCGCTGGAAAATGACAACCGATAGGTATTTAAAGGCAAAAGTTTTTCCTCAGGCTACGTATGAAAAAGAAGGTGCAGAAGAGTTCTGGTACCAGAAGTAATAGTACGCAACGGTCTTGGATTGTCACGGGTGTTACTATTGTTCTTTTGCTGGCGTTAGGCCTGATGTTGTATTCGCCGGCCCGCACGGCGCTCTTTGGAAAGGCAGTAGGTGCACCTCTTCAACTCTATACGACAGAGTATGCTGGGAATGTCCAAATGAAAGAAGGTGTGCCTCTTTTTTATTATTATGGCGAAGATAAGCCCCTATTTTTAGGCCAAAGTTCTTTTCAAGTGTTTAAAATTACGCTTGATTCTGGTTTTAAGCCAACAGTGGAGTATGTGTGGCGGTCGGGAAAGCAAATCCCCCAGAGTTTTGATGCCACGGCACCCTACTTTTGTACTTTTCCAAATGAGCCAAATCAGTACACTGGCGCTCAAATGCAGTTCGATTGTTCAGTGAATGACTGTGTTGGCGATGTAACTAAAGATAAAAGCTGTTTAAAATTTTCTGTTGTACCTGGACTTAAAAATAGATTACGTGCGGAGGCCAGGTACTGGGATGCTGAAAAAGCAAATTTGCTGACTCCTTACCAAATCGCTCAGAAACCTGATTCCGTGCATTCTTTTGTTGAATTAAAGAGCAGTGAAAAACCCGAGGAGGTTCTAAAAAAGGGATTCCAAGATGCTCCCAATGCATACATCTGTAATCAGGGGCCATTTGCTGGAGGAGTCCTTAGAGATGTTTACAGCCTCGTTGAGAAAGGTAAAACTATTACTTTTGATTTGCTTTTCATTCCTCTCTTCAGGATTTATAAAGAACATGAATCCTCTAAAAGTGAACTAAAAGATTACGAATCAACTATCTGTACGGGAGCATCTAATAAAGCAGAGCAGGAAAAATGGTGTGGAGCCGAAACGAAGTATGCTATAATCAGCATAGGAAATCCTTTTTTCGGACGAGTGGGCTCTGCCTTGTGTTTTCCGTTGTTTGCGGAAGTTGAAGAATATAAAACAGAGGAGAATCCCCCAGGTGGCGTCATCTCTTCTAAAACAGTGATTACTAAACAATTAGAAAAGAATATATGGGTTGAGTGTGATGCAAAAAATGATGGCACTCTGGCTAGCGGTGGGAATATGCCTCCTGTTCTACCCGTTGGAACAATAAGAGAGAATTGGGATAGTGCAATCATTTCCAAAGACTCTTCCCTAAAAGAACTAGATGAAGAGATGAATAAAAAATTCGGAATTTCAGATGTCCTCCCTCAATCTAAAATTATCAATCATCTGCTCTGTGCCGTGCAACCGGCTGTCACCATCGCGTTCACAAAAGTTTCCATTCCTGAACACGAAGCTTGGTTTGTTTGTAATCCAAACAAGGGAAAACCTTTACTGGATCAGGGTTACCAGAGGACATCTGGTGAAAAGGTTACGGCAGGTGGAAAGACGTATATTTGTAACGAAAACGGCTGGGCTGTGGAGAAGGCAGTCCCTGCTGAAAAAGTATGTCCTGCTGGTCAGGTAGAAGTGACCAGTTTTATTTTACCTGAAGAAAAGATTGGCGGTGTGACTGATCGAGTAGGATGCTGTAAACCAGATCAATGCATTCGTGCGAATCTCCAGTGTGTGGATAAGGAGACAGCATTTGATGGAGTGCATCTATGTGGAAAAGACAATAATTTTGTCAAATGCGTGACGGAAACGAAAGAACAAGTAAGCGATGGAAAGAAGTTTACCTGTGACGGGACAAAGTGGGTGCCAATCCCTTCTGAAACAGATTGTACGAATATGCAGGACGATGATGGTGACGGCTGGATAGATTGCGAAGATTCCGACTGTTCAAATAAAGATTGTAAATCCGGCGCTGCGTGCACATATAATCCGGAACTGTTAAACAAAGGCACCCCGGAGAAGCAGAAAGAGCTGATGGAAAATATAAAAAAGGGGATGGTTTTGTTTTCCTGTTCTTGTAAGGAGGGATATTCTGAGCAGCAGGGTACATGCCTTACTTCAAAAACAGCCGTTGATACTGACGGTGACGGCATCGCCGATAAGGATGAGCCGACAGGATGCCAAGGGAAAGGCAAAAAAGATGCCGTGCAAAAAACAGGAGCGCAGGCAGGCTGTCCATTTGGCGATAAGAATGGGGATGGTTGCCTCTCTGCCGCCGAATACAATGATTTCAAGCAGGAATATAAAAAAGGCCTATTAAATGATGTTGTACCTACTAAGTATAATGACATAAAGCAGGAATATAAAAATAACATTAATAATATAGCCTGTTGAAGGTGTGCAAAAATGAAAAAAATAATAATCTCTGTGGCGATGGTCTTGTTGCTGACTCAGTTAGTTTTAGGCTGGGAAGCAAAAAGGGATATCTCTGGTAATGACATCACTATCACGATAGACCCTTCAGGGGGAACAGGTTACTTTCTTATTATTGAAACCGTGTCTGGAGCTACTGTCGATATATCTATTCCCCAAAACTGCGGGTTAGCAAACAATGTTTTGACGTGTGATTATGATTTATCTACAACAGGGACAATTAAATATAAGACAACTGGTTCGGGAAGTGTTTCTGGAACTATCACTGGGGACTATCCCTCTCAAACTAAACAAATTAGTGGTGGTACTCAGATACCGTCAGCAGCGTCCATACCTGAAAATTGTGCCAAAACCGGCGATGAAGATGGCGACGGTAAAGCAGACGCCAAAGATTCCGACTGCAGAGGAAAAGAATGTGCATCAGGTAAAATAGGAGTGTGGACGTATTATCTCCCCGCCGACAAGTCTCTGTATGAGGCTAAGGCTCAGCCCAGTCGAACTGGCTGCTGCGTCGCGACTGAGTGTGTTCGTGCAGATGGAACATGCGTTGCGTATAAAAACATCTTTCAGACTTCTGTGACCTCACCTAATGACGTTTACTGTGACAAAGAGAATATTTTAAGAAGATGCGAAGAATCAACGCTCAATCAAATATCAGGGGACGGGCTGCTGACTTGTATGAAGGAAGGGACAAAGTTCGTATGGAAAACAGCTGTTGAAGATTGTACCAACGCCAAGGATGATGATGGTGATACGTATGTTGATTGTTTGGATGGCGATTGTTCAGATAAAACCTGTAAAACAAATGCTGCCTGCAAGCTAAATCCAGAAGCTACTAAACTTGCAGATTTGCAAACTTGTCAATGTAATGAAGGATATGTTGACGACAAGGGGGTATGCAAAACTCCTGTTAGTATTTGTACGACCACCGATGCTGAAGCAACTACTAAAGTGGAAACCACCAGTACCACTAGTATTTGTGCACAACGATTACAAGAAAAAGGAGTTGATTCTTCACTGATAAAAGGCAATCTTTGTATTTCAGTCTATAAAGGTGTAACCATTCTCCAGCCAACAGCCGATCACACTTTCCGATATGTTAATTCAAAAGCCGGTGGTATTACAGGTGCGTTTAAATCAAACTGTCTGGAGATCCTTACGGGAGAGACGAAGGATCTTCCAAAAGTGAAGCAGTGTATTGATTCTGGCCAGAACAAATTTTGGGGGTATGATTTAAGTTATTGCCCTCTGCTCCCGCCCGCAGACTTAAAAATTTCTGCCCCCTCAAGCGTACAAAAGGATGTTCCTTTTACCATTGATGTTACATTGAATTCAAGGGGGGAAAAAGTTCAGCAGATAGTCATATACCTCACGAGCGAACAAGGGAACATCCAATTCCAGAGTGCATCCCGGGAAGGTGAGGTCTGGTTCTCCAGTGTAACCATTCCCAGTAATAAAGCAACTACGTACAACGGTAAATCAGCTTGGTTTTTCAATACCGCTCTTCTGGCGGATGAAACGGTTTTTGAAAACAGCGCCACGGACAAGAAGATTCTTTCGGTAACAGCAGTAGCAACCGCAAATGACAATATCATCTTTGGAAAACAGAGTACGGATACGAGAGTAGTCAAAGGAGCAGGAGGTCAGCTCAAATTCACAGCTGCTCCATCTGCCGTGAGCGTAACAGAGCCACCCCCTGCCTTCCCTTCGTGCGTCGATTCGGATGCGCAAGATTATGATGTCAAGGGAACTACCGTCGTAACTGATACTGCGGGAAAATCTACTTCCTACTCTGATTATTGTTTTGGAGAACAGGTACATGAGTATATTTGTAGTGATAACAAACTATCAGAAGGGACTAGTCCTTGCTCAACCGGAAAAATTTGTAAAGATGGTGCCTGTGTCGTTAAAGAAGAGGCGCCTGGCTTAATTGTTGCCGTAACCACTGCTGCCCAGAAAGCCCTGCTGGAAACCATCCGCGACGAAGTAAAGAAGGATACTCCTAAATCGGTGAAGATAGTGGCCATTGCTCTCGCACTGAAAACCTATCTCGCTGCGCCCCCAGTGGTGTCCGGACAAGAATTCACCATAAGTGTATCAACAGATGATGAAAAGGCTTTCCTAGACAATATCAAATCCGCGCTGGAGAAACCGAATCCACTTCAGCAAGTCTCAGGCCTAGCTAAAGTCCTGAAGGGGAAATTACAATGAAAAAGAAACAAAAGAAAGTTTCTGTAGCGGCAAAAAAATCGCACGCGAGTGCAGCTCGCAAGCCATTTGTCGTCGCAGTGGTTTCGATTATTGCCGTGGTTCTTTTAGTCGTCATTTTATTCCGGGTACAGCAATTGGCCGGAAAAGCGTTTTTTGTGGGTGAAGAAGGGACAGGCGGGTTTGAAGAACCGGCTCCCGCGACAGAAAATACGCCTTTCACTGCAGTCGTGAAGGCCAATATAGGGACAAAACAAAGCGTCGGAATTAAATTTGAGGTTGCGCTTCCGGAAGGATTGACGTGCCAGAAGGTGGAAAGTTCGCTGCCCTGGACGGAGGAGAATGGAGTTGTTCTTACTACTGCTGCCTGTTCGACGGGAACTTGCACTGATCCCGGGGGTGTTTGTGAGCCGGATAAAGTTATTTTTGAATATGCAACATTGAATTATGAGCAGGCAAAAACGGGAACGTTTGAAGTCGCGAAAATTACGATGGTGTCTTCCAAAGCCGCGAGTTATAAGTTGAAGTTTACGTCTTTCGATAGTATTGATCTGGACTCGCAGACCGATGTTATTGGTGAAGGTATTGAAGCGGATATTGTGGTGCAGCTTCCGCTGCCGAAATGCGGTGATGGCAAGGTTGATGCCGGAGAGAACTGTCAGCTCTGTCCAGAGGATGTGAAATGTGCTGCTGGTCAAAGTTGTGTGAATGGCGCCTGTATAGCTACGGCGGCGTGTGGTAATGGTGTGAAAGATGTGGGAGAAGATTGTTCCACTTGTCTGAAAGATTTTTGTACTGCTGATCAAACCTGCCTCAATAAGGAATGTGTGAAAGATGTGCCCTGTGCAAAGATAGGGCAAGTTGGCTGTACTAAAGATGGTACGAATCTCGTGTGCTATAATACTCTTTGCCTAACCTCGACCTGTGCTACCGAATTTGGGAAATATGCAGCGGCCACGGGCGGCGCTGCGTGCACGGCAAATGCTCAGTGCAACGCGGGCGAAATTTGCTATGCTGGTAAAAAATGCATACCTAAACCGCTTTTAGATGCGACTCTCGCTGCTTGTAGTGGGATTGACGGATATTGCGACATTAAAAAGGGAACTTCTGGAAATCAGTGCGTTGAGAATGATGGCGGTTGTAATAGTGAAGACGACTGCGCCCCTGGCCTTTCCTGCTCCGGCACGAATCCGGCATACGACCCCTCCGTCAAAGTCTGCAGCAAGATCAAGCCCGTCAAGATTGAACTCATGAAGCAAGGTGCAGCTGTTTCAACGGTTTCGGCCAGCAATACGTATAATATTAAAATCACCGTTACTCCGTCTGTGGATTTACCGGCTCACTTAATCATTTCCACAGTGAGTTATGGTGCTGAACAACGCTCACAATTATTCGAACGTAAACCGGTGCTGAAAGCCGGAACATCGGAAACCATTGAATTTGCGCACGCGCTGCCCGGGGATCTGAAACAAGACGTCGCCGTCAAAGCCTTCGTCTGGAATAGCTGGCCGTCGGAATTTGTGACCTGGAGCAGCTTATTAGATGCCGCCGAGGTTAAATATGAAATTAAATAAATTATTGTTGGTATTAGTACTATCTCTGCCATTGGTACTTGGTGCTACCACTGTGGATACTGATAAAGATATTTATGCTCCCGGAGAAACAGCAATAATAAGCGGAGTGTGCAGCACCGCTAATCTCAACGTAGGATTACAAGTATTATTGGGAGCCAATGCCGTCTGGGTGGATGAAGCTAAATCAGATGCTACGAAAAAATATTCAAAGTCATTTTTACCTTCGCAAAAGGGGAAATATACGGCTTATGCAGCGTGTACAGGAGATGCAGCAGCCAATGCTGCTTTTTGCGTCGGAACGCAGGATGAATGTGCGCCTAAAATAGCGGAGAAAGAAGAGCCAAAACCTTCTTCGGGCAGCGGCGGCGGTAGTGGTGGCGGTTGTACGCCAGTTTATGTCTGTGGCGATTGGGGATTCTGCAATGCCAGCCTCCAGCAAAAACGCATCTGCACCGATCAAATAGCCTGTAAATCCAATAAAATAGAAGTTCAGTCCTGCCCGAAATGTCAGGAATCCTGGGTGTGTTCATTATGGTCAGATTGTACTGGTTCGCAGTCAAGAACCACCGAGCTATCAGCCTCCTTCGTATCAGCCACCGACATTTAAGCCGGAACTACAGCAGCCAGCTCCCGCGGAAGAAACCTTCTGGGATAAATATCAATGGCTGATCATCAGTGGAATTGTTCTGCTTCTGGCTATCGGCGGCGGAGTAGGATATTATTTGTGGAAAAAGAGGCAGGGCGGTGCGGGAGAAGCAGAAGCGCCTGTAGAAGAACAGCCGGCGGCTCCGTGAAAATAATAGTGGAAGAGCTTTCTAATTTCTTACTGCTTTTAACATTATCGGGTCGCTGATAAGATAGCGTTCTGCCTGCTTTTCAATAAAACTGTAATCAGATAATTCTTTGAGGTATAAGCCAAGCTGGCTGTCAGCAACTTTAATCTTTTCTTTGAGAAAAGCATATTTTATCAAATCCCATTCGTTTTCTCCCCTGGCCAGAAACTTTAATAATTTAAGATATTTGCCCTTGGCCTGCCGGGGACTCAGAAACACATCTAATTCTCTTTTAACTAAAACTTTCCCTTCTTCTTTTACTCGCTCTAAAGATTTTTCGTGTGATTGGCCTTTCTGTCTCAGCCACCCATAATAGGTAGTCCAGCCAATAATTCCATCCAGCTGGCTAACTACTTCTTTAATTTCCTCAAACGAGATCTGTTTTCCTAGTTGTTTGAAACCTTCTTCCAGAAATCTTTTGGTTTCTTCCTCTTTTAGCCGGTTTAATTCTACCTCCAGGCAAGCCCGGCCATACAAAGGAGAATCATAATCTCTCCTGCCCATGAATTTGTCCAGCAGTCCTATCTCTGACCCGGTCAGCAGGAATTTGAGCTGCCCGTAATTGTCAAAAGCACTGGCAACAAAATAATCAAATTTAATCGCTTTGAGCAGTTGTATTTCATCAAAAGCTAATACTAAGGTCTGGTTCTTCTTTTTAAGCTGTTGGTTAAGATTCTGAAAGAATAGATGGACGTTTTCTTCTTTTGAAAAGAAAAAGTCCAAGGTGAGTTCTTTATAAGATATTCCCCCTCCGGAAATTTTTGAGATAACCTTCTCCCAGAAGGAGGGTTCTACTTTCTGTTTGATTTGTTCAATGAGGAAAGGGAAGAATTCTTTTCGCTCAAAGTAAGGGCTTTCGCGAACATCTATCTTTACCGAATCTGCTTTCAATTCATTTAAGGCTACATTTAAAAGGGAGGTTTTGCCGGTTCTCCGCAAACCTTTGATTATTATAAGGCGAGTGGAATCGTCCAGTAAATATTCACTTAAATTGTTAAGGGCATATTCTCCTCCAAAGAGGTTCTTCCGATCAGACTTTGGTTTAATGTCAAAGTACATGGCAACAGAGCGTAAATGGCTGTTCTTTATAAATTTTACTATTAGTAGCTACTATCTTGGTATTAGTAGCTATTACCTTGATATTAGTAGTTACAACCTACCTATAGTTACTCCTACTAGAGATGCCAGGTATACTGAAATATTACCGTCTATTCGCCTGTGCGGGTTGACTGGGAATTGCAGCAGAATGAAGCGTTCTTATCCCCCATCATTACAAAAGTGCGGAACAGGATCGTCTGACCGGCACTATCCATTTTCTGAGTGATGTGCCCATGAGTGCAGTGAGGGAGAAGTCATAATGCTGTCCGGAGGTTGGATTAGCACTATAAACGCAGCAAGATGCTGTGAAATCACTACGATTAATCCACCCGAACTGCGGCACGGCACATCACTCATTTTTTGGATCGTGCCGTCTGACCGGCAACTATATAAATGATAAGTAATTACTTAGCTTAAAAAAGGTGTCTGTTAGATGGCGAAAAATAAGATGAAGAAGGCTGTTTCTAAGCCAAAGGGCTCTTCGGATAAGAGAATCTCTTCTCCTGAGAAGGCTGCTTCCCTGTCTTCTCAAAGTAAAAAAATCCTGTTTATTGCCGGCATTTCTGTCGCCATCATTGTTGTGGCGATACTTTTGCTTAAAGTGCAGAAAGGAGTGACGGCTGGGAAAGCCGTAGCGGTTACTTCTACGTTTAAAGTTGGCCTACAAGGTGGTTTTTTCCAAGTCACTGCAATTCAGGATGATCCACGTCTTCCTTCCGGAACGTATACCCTGTCTACGAATGTCCAGCTTGAGAATGGAATACCAAAAGCCGGCGACACTATTTTTCTGAAAGATCAGAATGGAAATACGCTTTCTCAAATTCCCTTTGTCTTCAGTGAAAAAATTAAAGCAAAGTCTGAAAAGACCTATGTTTTTCCGCATCCGGAAGGAGGAGAATATTTGCGGATAACCGTACAGGATTTTCAAGCCTATGATGCAGCTCAATATCAACTAGGGGGGGATTATGGTGTTTTCAGCGGGAAAAAGGTATTGGTTATAGAACAGGCTCCACCACCTGCCGGTCCTTCTTGTCTTGACCTTACATTAATGACTGCTTATTCTTCTGCCCCTGTAACTGTCGTCCAACAGGAAAGGAAAGGCGTCTGTGAGAGTGTGGGGTGTACCTTTTCCGTGGGAGCTGAGGCTGACTTTGGTGATGATGGCTGTTTAGGTGCTGCTCCTTCTCTCTGTCCGGATTTATCCAAGTACTTAACTGGTGGCAGTGCGGAACGGAAAGCGTTATGTGAAAGCGTACCCGAATGTGCGTTCCAGTCGCCCAATTGCGTACAGAAAGTGGCCGCTCTATCTTCGCCTGTTGTTCCGTCTTCACCACAAAGCTTAGGTTCTTGTTCTACGCAGCTGGAAGAAGTTACTATAAACATACCGGACTTAAAACCCATACCCCATCGCTGTGAAAATCGCGGCCAAGGCCTACAATGGCTGAGAAAAAGATACCAGCCTTGTAAGACTGATGAGCAATGTGTTCCTGATGCGGTTTGTTCGTCAAATCCTGTTTTCATAGATGCTTGTCTTCCTTCTGAGGGCAGTTCTTGTGAGGGCGGACCATGTGCTGGCGGATTATTATGCGATCAAACATCTAGTATCTGTAAGAATCCACTTACTCCAGAAGCAGTGAAACCTACTGGTCCGACCTGTCTGGCTGTAAATCTGCTGCCCTACCAGACGACAAATAAACTCGCCCAGTATCTCTCGCAAAAAGCACGGAAAGAAACCTGTGAAAGTGTGGGCTGTACGTTTCAGGGAATGCAGGCAGAGGGAATTTCATTGACAGGTTTGACGTCAACACAAATACTGGAGGCGCTGGCTAACGTGGAATTTGATGTTAATGATGATGCCTGTATTGGTCAGGCTCCCACAGTTTGCCCGGATGTTTCCAAGTATTACTTCAAAACCACGGAAGCAGAAGTAGCCCGCCAAAATCTTTGTAAAACTGTTTCCGGCTGTACCTATCTCAACGGCAAATGCGGAAAGTCTGAAATCTGCACGAATCTCGCTGATGACGATGGTGATGGTCTTACCGATTGTAAAGATTCGGATTGTAAAGGCAGTTTTGGGCCGAATGAGGAGACATGTGGACCGGAGATAGACTTTTACTGCAGGGACCTGGGGGACAACGATGGTGATGGCCTGACAGATTGTAAGGATCCGGATTGTAATACGAAACCTGGTCAACTCGGTCCTCTTAACTCTAAAGGGATTAGTAGTGTTTGCCTAGCAATAGAATCTTCTTACTGTGCAGATTCGTATGACAACGATGCGGACGGCAGTATGGACTGTGCAGATAGCGATTGCGCAGCAGCCTGTACGGAAGTTTGCGATGGCAAGGACAACAATGCAAATGGCCAAGTGGATGATGGTGCTTTATGTTCCCTCTGCCCTAATTTTGGTGAAAAAACAAATACAATGAACAATGGCTGCCGGGTCGGCGATTTAGGCGGAACAGGTTGTGTGAGAGAGGCAGATTTGAATACACTCAACAATGTTTTTCTCATGAATTTTGGCAAATGCGGTCTGGGGCTGAAAGAAGGGGACGTCACGGGAGATGGCTGCGTCAATGATATAGATTTAAATAGTCTTAATAATTTATTCCTTAAGAACTATCAGGAATGTAATCCTTAACTACAAAGGAGAAAAGAGGTAAGAATGAATAATAAGCTTACTAAGGTTCGTACAGAAGGGAAATCATTATCTTCAGGCCAGCGCTCTTCCACTTCCGGGCGCAGGCCACTGATTATCGGTTTTATTACCTTTGGGCTGGTGTTGCTTCTGGTGTTATTTTTATTCGTGGGCAAGGGCAAGTTCGTGGGAAAAGCAATTGAGATAACGGCTCCCACGCCAATTCTTACGGAAGGTGGGGTCGGTTTTGATATTCTGACAGCGACAATCGCTCCTACAGATACGCAAATTATATTAACACTAAAAGCTAATTTAGGGAGCCAGGCTTCTGGAAATATTGATGTCTATGTCGTATATGATCCTACACTCACTGTCAGCGAAGGGGCAGTCGTTGATGTATTTGGTAAAAACTGGGATTCGGGAAAACAACTCTGGAAAACAGAAATTAGTCCAGGCCAGCTTCACTATACCCGTAAGTATTTTATTTCTGGCGAGCCAATTACGGGAAATGTCGATGTGGCGAAAATTACGTTTACCAGAGCGGACACCACGACGAAACAGTTTAAGGTGTATGTGAAAGATAACTCTGTGATTTACAACGCCGGATCTAACAATATTATCACTAACATTGTAACGAGCGTGAATAATCCGACAACGATTACGGTCGTGGAAAAAGCACCGGCTGCTCCGGCAGAGATATGCACTGATGTTCAAGATAACGATGGCGATGGTAAAATAGATTGTGCTGACAGTGATTGTAAAGGCAGTTTTGGGCCGAACGACGAGACGTGCGGACCTGAAACCGACGACTATTCGTGTAGGGACCTAGGGGACAACGATGGCGATGGCCTTACCGATTGTAAGGATCCGGATTGTAATACGAAACTTGGTCAACTCGGTCCTCTTAACTCTAAAGGGATTAGTAGTGTTTGCCTAGCAATAGAATCTTCTTACTGTGCAGATTCGTATGACAACGATGCGGACGGAAGTATGGACTGTGCAGATAGCGATTGCGCAGCAGCCTGTACGGAAGTTTGCGATGGCAAGGACAACAATGCAAATGGCCAAGTGGATGATGGTGCTTTATGTTCGGCAGGTGAGAATTGTGTAAGTGGTGCTTGTGCGAAGGGCTGGGCGAAAGATTGTAATGACCAGGATGCTAAAATCCATGTAGCTGCGCCCGATGGGCCTTGCGACGGAAAGGATAATAACTGTGATGGCCAGATTGATGAAAACCCTCTCTGCAGCACTGGCTACAATTGTGTGGGGGGGAAGTGTACTCCTGCTCCCAAAACTTGTATTGAAACCGATGACAGCGGGAAGGACTATTACACCAAAGGAATCGTGGACATAACGACCGATACCTATCCTGCCAATGGCGACCAGTGCAAGGCGGAGAATACTGGATACTACTCTAAATCGGGAGATCCCGGACCATACTTGTTGGAATATTCCTGTTCCACAGAGTATGCTTCACAGTACAGCTGGGAAATTAAGAAATGTGCCGACTTGGGAGCTGGCTTGGAATGCCAAAAGGGAGCGTGTGTACTGAAAACCTGTCCGACAGGATTAGCCGATTGTGATAAAGTCGCGAGTAACGGCTGTGAGATAGATATTAATTCAAATGTAAACTATTGTGGTGGCTGTACAAAGCTTCCTTGTTCCACTTCTCAGGAGTGTGTTCAGGGTGTCTGTAAACTGAAGATTCAGCCGGAAATATGCACAGATTCATACGATAACGATGGTGATGGTTTGGCCGATTGTAAGGATTCCGACTGTACTACGAAAACTGGCCCTCCTAATCCTTCAGGAGTTAGCGGTTCTTGCCAATTAAAAGAAACTTCCTGTGCAGATTTGTATGATAACAATGCTGACGGTTTAGCTGATTGCAAGGATACTGATTGTGTGGGCAAAGCCGGACCTGCTGGAGCGACGTGCCAACCGCCTCAGGAGACGGAGTGTGCTAATAAAATAGATGACAACAAAGACGGAAAGATTGACTGTGCCGATGAAGATTGCCAGGGGAAACTTGGCCCAGCCGGTAAAAAATGTGAAGCCACAGAAACACTATGTGCGGATGGCGCTGATAATGACGGCGATACTCTCACCGATTGCGTTGACGCCAATTGTAAAGTGCAGGCGGTTTGCGGCGGAAAAGAGAGTGCTTGTGCAGATAAGATAGATAACGATAAAGATCAACAAATAGATTGTGCTGATGCTGACTGCAGTTATTACCATGTTTGCGGCGGTACGGAAACTCTCTGTAACGACGTAATTGATAATGATAATGATGGGAAAAAAGATTGCTTTGACAGCGATTGTGTTTCTTCCCCAGCTTGCCTCAAAGAAGACTGTACGGATGCTAAAGATAACGATGCTGATGGCTTAATAGATTGTTTCGATAACGTTGATTGTGCCGGAAAACCCGGTCCTCAAGGGAAATATACTTGTGAAAACACTGAGACAACCTGTGCAGATTCATATGACAACGATGGCGATGGAAATGCAGACTGTGCTGACTCAGATTGCAATAATAAGCCCGGTAAACCCGGTTCTTCCAGTGTGCTTTGCAATTATCCCAAGGAATTGGTTTGTAATGATGAATTTGATAATGATGCTGGCGAGGGTGTAGATTGCGCGGATACTCTTGATTGTGCCAGTGCAGTGAATTGTAAGGTGGTGACGGTACAGGGCGATAGTGATGGTAATAGTTGCTTGAGTTCTGCAGAATATACACTCTTCAAAGCAAAATACAAGAAGAATAATGATAACATACAGAATACAATGTCATCAAGCGATTATACTGTTTATAAAGGCGAGTAGAAAAATAACCGGAAACGATGTTACGCTAACGGTCACACCAGGTGATGGTTTTGATGTGTTTACCATAACTGAAACCATTTCGGGAGTATCAATACCAGACAAATCTTGGGGAACTGCTCAGTGTGGTCTTTCTGGAAGCAAGCTCACTTGTGATTATGAAGGCACAGTTCAAACTACTATTTCATATAAAACTGCAGGAGCAGGTTCTCTCAACGGGAAAATAGATGGTGTAAATTCCAATACTTATGCGGCGCAAACAAAAGATATAACCGGTGATCAAGCAGTAGCCGCCGCCCAGCCCTGCACCGAAGCAGATTATGTCCTTGGTGCTTTTGGCTCCTGTAGCGTAGAATGCGGAACCGGAACACAAACCAGAACCGTAACCAAAAAAGTTGGTTCAACTTGTACGGGAGGAGTAACTCCTCCAACGAGTCAATCTTGCACAACGCCAACCTGTCCAGCAGATAAACCAGACTGTGTTGCCAACCAATGTCAGGCGGAAGCTCCGGTGGAGTGTAACAATGCTGCAATTAACCCTCCTGACTGTAATGAGTGTCCAACGGATAAGCCTAACTTTATCAATAATAAATGCCGCCCAGATCCAGAATGTACGATAGGTCAGCTCACTGCTTCGTGTGCCTGTAAAGCGCCATTGGTAGATGTGGCAGGGATATGTAAAGAGACGCAATCCTGCACCCCGGGCACCCTCATCTGTGCTGATGAAAAAGCTTACCAAGAATGCAATGCTGAAGGAACAGGTTATGGCGCATTTAACTCTTGCTCATCAGGTCAGAAGTGTGAAGGAGCAGGTCAATGCGTGCCGATTCCTCCCGACCCCAAAGCCGAATTACTCCAGAAAATTACGGAAATTGTTAATGATAATACCAACTATAATACTGAAGGCAAATTAACTATCCAGAAAAAAATAAACTTTTTGGGGAAGCTCGCGAAGGCATTAAAAGAGTTCTTTGCTCAAGTAAAGTAGTAGAGGCCACATGAGAAAAAAACATCTTCCTCCGCCGCAAAAACATCTGACCCGGGGACAACTGGAACCAGCACCCGCTCCTAAGAAACAAAAGACAGTTATTATTGCGGCCATCAGTATTGCCGTTTTGGTTATTCTCGTGCTGTTCCTTTTCGTAGGAAAGCAATTCGTAGGGAAAGCGTACACTGTTCCGGGCGGAGATAGTGTTGATATGCAGTATAATGAGCAGGCCGGTACCGTTGATTTGAGAGTAGCGCTTATAGATAAGACCATGAATGCCGTCTATCTTGAGCTTTCGGCAAAGGATTTTGATGTGTGTACCCTATATGCCAGTCAAAAGTTTGCAGTTTGGGATCAATTCTATGAAACCAGTTGTGAAAATGAAAAATTAATATTAGGTGATGCCACGTTAAACGACGACCAATACAAACCTGAATTCACGCTGAAATTTCCTGCCGCCGGACTGTCGGACACCACAGAATTTACCGTAATTCTCAATGTCTATGATGGAGCAACAAATGAGGATATTTTTCCCGAGACGGCGACATTTACCATTGAAAAAGTGAAAGCGCCGACAGTCGTGGAATCCTGCTCTGACGATCCCGACGACGCAAAGAATTATGGTGTTAAAGGAATAGTTGAATATACACCGGATGGAGTTAAGGCTGTCGAGGATTTTGAAGATAGTTGTACTGAGAACATGCTCACTGAAAATTATTGTGAGGGCACAGCGAAAAAATCAGAGGAGATAGATTGTCTTACTTTCTTCAAGAATTGTGCAGACGGTGCCTGTAAATCCATCCCCTGTACTATCACTACAGATTGTCCGTCAGGAGCAGTGTGTGAAAATAGCGTCTGCGTCAAAGAAGCGGTGAAGGAAAAAATTTGTAATGACAATCTGGATGACGACGGTGATGGCTTTGCCGACTGTTTGGATTTAGCAGACTGTGCTGAGCATCTGGACTGTCTGACTCCTACTGAACTTGCCTGTGACGACGGATACGACAATGATGGTGATACAGTGAAAGATTGTGAGGATACCGACTGTGCGACCAATATTGCCTGTAAAAAACCACTTGCGGAATTTGTTGTCAAAGCAGAAGAAGCAGATAAGCTCCACACCAAGATCACTGCCGGGGAGGATATAAACAAGGTCTTCTGGATTTTCACGACGGTCAAAGATAAAGACGGCACTATCCTTATTTTCAACAAGGAATTAGTTTCGTCCATGAAAAAAGATGAAATCTACACGTCCACCATCACCTACAAGAATCCGGAAAAGATCGCCAAGAAAGCGGTTGTGGTTTATGATACGCCTGATCCGAGCAAATGGACAGTCTATCTAGACCAGAAATTTGAACAAACATATGGATAATGATGAAACGTATTTGGCTGATGATTGCAGTACTCTCCCTGTCCTTGGTGGCAGCGGTGGATGTGACTATTCCCCAGACCGAGTATAGTGCTGCCGAAAAAGTTTCTATTTCTATCAGTTCTTGTTTCGGCTCTTCTGTGCTGCAGATTCAGAATGCCGAGAATACGCTTATCGGCGTGGAGCAAGGAGCAAATTCATGGAGCACAGTGTATAATACTCTTTCCGACCCTACCAAAGGAAAATACTCATTGATCGTTTCCTGCGCTGACGGAACCAGTAAAACCACGGGATTCTGCGTTGATGCGCCCGGTTGCCTGGGAGCAGCTCCTGCAGCCACTCAATGTGGGAATGGAGAATGTGATTTAGGGGAAGATTATGGCAGTTGCGCTGCGGATTGTCCTGCTTCTGGAGGAGCGCCATCTGGAGGTGGAACCTCCGGCGGTGGAGGTGGTGGCGGTGGGTACTGCACCCCCCAGTGGACGTGCGAGGAATGGGGGTATTGTAATGCCGACTTGCAGCAGTTGCGCGTTTGCCGCGATATCGATAAATGCTTTGCAGATAAACCTGAGAGCCGTCCCTGTGCCGCCTGTGAAGAATCATGGGTCTGCTCTCTGTGGTCAACCTGTTATGCTGGTGAGCAGTATCGCACTTGCGTGGATGAGCATTATTGCGGATCAACTGCCTTGCGTCCCGTAACCACCGTCGCCTGTGAAGCAGCCGCATCGCTGCCTCCTGTCTATGAGTCGCCGTCTCTTCCTCCGCCCGGCCCACCCTATCAGCCAGAAGTGCAGGAGCCGTCGGTAACTTCTTTCTGGGGTAAGTACAAATTCTATGTTTTAAGTATAGGCCTGCTGGTGGCGATACTTGGTTTTGTGCTGGTGTTAGTCTTCCATGTCAAGAAAACATCTCCTCTGATGTACAATTATGATGATCTCAAAGAGTGGGCTGTTAAAGAACGCCAGATGGGCACTTCTGATGCCGATATAAGAACTATCCTCGCGAAGCATACCCGATGGACGGAGCAGGATATTGGCCGGATTTTTGAAGAGCTGGGGCCAAAAAGTTAGGCTTTAATATCACTTTATCACAATCTTATGTGCTATAATCTCCTTTTTTCCTTTATACTCCTCTACCTTCCCTGTTATCTCCACATCATTGCCTTCTCGTAAAAAGATATCTTCTTCCGGAAAAAGGACTACTGCCGTTTTTTCCACGCGTTCTGCTTCCAGTTCAAGAAATAGGACTTTGTCCAGTCTTGTTATCTTTTCTACTGTCCCGCGTAGTTTAACCACCTGCTGTTCTGGTAAGCCTTCGAGCTGGTTAACAGTTGGGAGCTCTTGTTCTTCCGTAAAAATATAGAGGAAAACTAAACCCAAGAGAATCACCAGCAGAGAAATCCGATAGAGCGTTTTTTCGTTCACTTCACTGAGTAGGAAGGGAGTTATTAAAAAGATTTCCTAAAATTGTAGGTATTAAGTCTGCCTGCTGACCGTTAGCTTCGTGCTTTTTTTGTCTCCAAGAAAGCACTCTCTAATTCTCATTAACGAATGTAATTCTTAGCTAACTTCTTGGCCTCGCAGGCAGACTTAACTTAATACGCACCTAAAGTTTTATATAAAGCAGCCTTTTTCAGGAAACCATGTCAGAGCAACGCACTCAGGAGATTAAAGATAGGCTGTTCCAGTTAGACCGCAAGATTCGGCCGTTGGAATGGGACGCCACGCGCAATCAGATCAATGACTTCAAGCGGCAGGACTTACAGCGATTAAAAGATGAGCATAAAATACTGACAGATGAATTACTGGGATTGCAGCAACAACCTTTATAAATAAATCCGTGAAACTATACTAAAAATCCCTGATTCTCGAACAGAAATCATGGATTTTGGTATATACTAAATTGCGTAGAATGTTCGAGACTTCTATGGCAATTTACTATACATTGTAGCTGAGACCGCTTCGGCGTGTACCGACAGGTTCTTAAGTCTCGGAATCAAAGGGAGGGAAACTATGGTTGAAATGAAATTAGTGCTTTCCACATCAGATGGAAAGAGTCATCAACGGGAAATCAAAAGCCCGGAAGCAGATAATCTGCTGAAACAGAAAATCGGCGATAAGATTGCCGGGGACGAATTGGGCTATGCCGGATACGAGTTTCTTATCACTGGCGGATCGGATAAATCAGGATTTCCCATGCGGAAAGGCATTCAGGCACCACGCAAGCGAATTCTGATTGGCAAGAGTGTGGGCTTTAATGGCTTGGACAGAAAGGGTAAAAAGCAGCCCGGATTAGTGAAGCGGCGTACTGTTTGCGGTGAACACATCACCAAGATTATTCATCAGGTGAATCTAAAAGTCCTTAAAGAAGGATCGGAAAAGCTCGTCAGTGAAGCGAAGAAAGAGTAAACCTTTTATAGTTGTTCTTTTTTCCTAAAACATATGGCTCTGGCAGAAGTAACCCATAACGTCAATACGCAGTTGGCTATACTCACTAAAAATATTACTGATTTCTTCTCTTTTCTCGGAAATAAGCTGAAAAATTTCAAAAGCCTCACTCCGGGAGAGCAGATTGCGTTTAGTTCGATAGGGGTAGGATTGATCTTGACCATCATCGCGCTGGTCATGTTGGTGGTGTAAATGGCATTGGTGATTTAATGGCATTATTCCATTCTAAAAGATCAGAGGAGCCTAAAAGCATCTTTAAGAATAAGGAAGAACGGTCAGTTCCTTCTCCGTTGGATAAAGAGATTACCATTCGGCTCAATCCGCGAAAAGTCTTGAAATGGCTGATTGTTCTTTTGGTTCTGGTTCTGGTGTTTTACGCCGGACGGCTGAGCGCAGAACCATCCTGCCCCAGTAAAACAGCTTCAACCTCAGTCAAGTCGTCATGGGGTTCCTGGAATATTACCGGATTTATTCAAGACCTCTGGCCGGATAGTGAACCGGTGAAGAAAACCACCAAGAAAGTGGTGAAGAAAGTCGCTGGCAACAAAACGAATACAACGGGAAGTTCTACTGTTCCGTCTGTCACCACATCTGCGGCAACATCCAGCTCCTCCAGCGTGGCAGCGTCAGGAAGTACCACTACCGCGACTACCGCTACAACTGCTAATACATCTGCTACTCCGATGTCTACGACAGAGGAAACAGCAGAATCAACAGAGCCGATTATCACGAAATATAGCAAAGTAGCCCTATCCTTGAGCTGTGTCCAGACGGAGTGGTTAGAAACCTGGGGGAAGATAACGCAAATCCAATTGGTCATTAAAAATAATGAAGAGGGCACGGTTAAGCCCAATTACATCAAGATGATGATGGAAGGGTACAATGATCGTGAGGAAAAGGTCGAACTCCCGGAGAAGATGAAAACAATCAAAGCCACGCAATCGGTCATTTCCCATGTCCTCGTTCCTGGCGGGTTTTCGTATAATAGTGCGAATGTGGGAAACCTGCAGAGCGTGAAAATCCAATTATACTTGTTCAATGCTGAGGGGACGCCCATGGCTTCCTATTCCCGGGATGTGGACTTAAACGGAAAGAAGATGTGCTGATACAGAAGGATGTGTTGATACAGAACTAGAATTGGGAGAGTCCCTCCTTTTGCCCTATTAACATTGAAAAGTTAACTTATCCTTTAAGCACCTTCTTCTCTCCTGAATACAACCCCATCTGGACCATCTGCTCATATTGTTCTTTAGTCAGGGTCAGGTAGCTAAGCTCAAAGCTTTTCTCTTTCAGTTTTGCCTTGGCATCTTCTACCTGTACGGCATTCACGCCTTCGCCAATGATTAAAATATTTGCTTTTCCTTTCTTCTTGCTACCATGGAGAATGATCTGCTGGATGCCGGGTACTGTCTCCACCAGACGAACGAATTCATCCACACCGTCAAAGTCTTCTTCAAAGAGGGATTTCAGAAATTCTACTTTCTCATTCTGGCAGGAGGTGTAGACCTTGCTGTTTTTCCAAATGCGCTTTTGGAGAAGCCCTACGGAAACGAGCTCCCGGAGGATGCGGAAGGTGGACGCAATGGAAACATTGCTTTTTTCGGAAATTTCCTTTAAGTAGAGTTCTTCTTTGCTGTTGAGAATAATCTTGAGTACTGCTGCTTTTTTTTCATCCATCAACGCCATGAGAACCTCTTTTCTAATCATGGAAGTAGATAAGAGGTCCGGATTTATAACTATTTCGATTCTGAAAAGTCTTTCCAAAAATGAAAAATACTTTTCAAAGACAAAATACCATTTCAACACTGAATCGTTAAATATAAATACTCCTAAATAATTTGTCTTCTTGGTGAAAGATGGATGAGTGATATTTTAGAGATAATTAAATCCCGAAGGACAGTGAAGCATTTTGTTCCTAAATTTATCAGCTGGGACAAGATTTCCCGGGTCATTGATGCCGCGCGCCATGCTCCCAGTTCCGGAAATCTGCAGAATTGGAAATTTGTCGTCTGCTGGGAGCCAGCTCAGAAAGAAGCGTTAGCGAAGGCTGCATATGAGGAACACGAGATTTCTATGGCAGGTGTGTTGATTGTCGTGTGTGCGGAGCCAGAGAAGGTGGAGCGTTATTATGGTTTACGGGGAGAACGGTTGTATACGGTGCAAAATTGTGCTGCTGCGATTCAGAATATGCTCTTAGAAGCGCATTCTTTGGGCTTAGGATCGTGTTGGATTGGGGCCTTTGATGAGGATGAGGTGAAAACGCTTCTTTCTATTCCTGCAGAGGCGCGGCCGCAGGCAATTATCGCCATTGGTTATAGTGATGAAGTAGCTGAGAAACCGCCGCGCTATCCACTCGAAACGCTAGTCTATTTTAGCAAATGGCGAAGTAAGTCCAGAGATCCGGCAAAGTATATGAATGATGTGGCTACGATTCTCGCCAGAAAAGCGGAGTCGACGCAGGAAATGATGAAAGAAGCGGCTGGGTTTGTCGTCGATAAGGCGAAGGAAAAAGCGGCGGAGACGAGAGGTAAAAAAGAAGCGGAAAAGCCATCGGAAAATTTGTAAAAGTCACTTGCGATTTGCTTTTTTGGGGGTTACAATGGTTTATTATATTCTGTAAAACATAGTTTAGAGAAAAGAAATATTTAAATAGTTCTTATACTTTCCTAAACAACTAGGTGGTTGGTTTTCACAAACGTCTGGTAAACGTTTGATAAAAATTGGTTGGGTTTTTGGTTACATTCTGACGTTGGTATGTCAGTGGGTTTTGGTAGGTTAATTCTGAGAGTAGAAAAGCTCTACTCCTATATAATCTTTTGTGTGGTGGGAAATATGTTTTCCAACATATATCTCGACATACATAAAAGGTGGAAAACAATGAGGTGGTGTAAACATGGATTTTATCATTGAGAAGGCGCTGGCGAACACGTCAGCAGATGAAGAAGAATTTGCCAATATGAATCAGGCAAACATTAAAGTGATTGGAGTAGGAGGAGCAGGCAACAACATGGTTGGCTGGCTCTATAAGAAAGGAATAAAAGGAGCAGAGATCATTGCCACGAACACAGATCATCAGCATCTGACCATTACGCCGGCGGATCATAAGTTCCTTATCGGGAAAGATTGTACCCGTGGTTTGGGATGTGGCGGATTTCCCAACAAGGGTGCGGAAGCAGCTCAGGAATCCTTAACGAAAATTAAGGAATGCCTGAAGACCTCAGACATGGTATTTGTCTGCGCAGGCATGGGGGGCGGTACCGGAACAGGTGCAGCTCCTGTTGTCGCGCAAGTGGCGAAAGATGCCGGTGCAATCGTGATTGGGACAGTTACCATGCCGTTTAACATTGAACGGGCGCGATGTGACAAGGCTGAGTTTGGCTTGCAGCAGCTGCGACAAGTGTCAGATACGGTTATTGTGATTGATAACAACAGGCTGGTGCAGATTGCAGGTAACTTGCCCATACAGCAAGCGTTTGCAGTAGCGAACGAGTTAATCGCGACCATGATCAAAGGTATTGTGGAAACGATTGCCGTACCTTCGCTGGTCAACTTAGACTATGCGGATGTCAAAGCCATCATGTCCAATGGCGGAGTGGCTGCCATCGGCGTTGGGTCGAGCGATACCAATAACCGGGTAGAAGAGGCCGTGAAAGGCGCTTTGAGCAATCCTCTGCTGGACATCAGCTATGAGGGGGCGACGGGCGCTTTGATTCATGTCTCTGGCGGACCGGACATGACGTTGGAAGAAGTCAGCCGCATCGGTGAGCTGGTGACAGAAAGCCTGGATGATGATGCCAATGTCATCTGGGGCGCACGTGTTGCTGATGACATGAAAGGCAAGTTGACGGTGATGACGATCATTACCGGTGTGAACTCGCCTTGGATCTTAGGTAAGGTGGATGGTAAGAAATCAGAGCAGCGTGCCAGATCACTGAGCCGGGAATTGGGCATCGAACTGGTGTAAGGAGCCTTTGGGCTCTTTTTCCTATTTTTTTCTATTTATGGTCTTGCCCAAGCCTTTTTTCTTACACCACCCCCGTAAGATTTTGGGCAAGATTTTTTATTTTTAAATTTGTTCATGATTTTCTCTGCGTATCTATTAAGTCTGCTTGGTACAAGAGGGGGATAGTTTTCCCCTCTGTACAGAAAATCAGTCATCTCTGATTTTCTTGTACCTGAGCGAGCAAGAGCATTGCGAGCTCTTGCATGCACCCGCCAAGAGGTTAGCTGAGAACATCTTTCGTTAATGGAATTGATTACTGCTTTCTTTACGATAAAAAGCCTTTTTAGAGGAATGTCAACCCATGAAAGCACGAAGCTAACGGCCAGCAGGCAGACTTAAACTTAATACGTACTTCTTTGCGGATATTGGTTAGTAATCGTCATCTCCAAAAGATGGAGTCAAAAAGCCGAAGGAAGACTTGTCTACTAAGAGACAAAATGAGCTTACAGGAGGTCAAAACAAGTTAGCCACAGAAGAGATTAAACGACTTAAATGAAGGAGATGACGATAATCGACCATTGTCCAAGATTAACAAGTTTTAAATACTCCTTCTGAAACGAATGGGGTAACAGGGGGTGTTACCTATTTTAGAAGAAAAACTTCAAGACGTGAGTAACCGCTCGTTAATTTCGGCTGCGGTAAACCGGGCTGCAGCACTAGACTATGATTCTTTGAAGACGATCTCTAATGATTCAGGGAATGATTCAGGAAGTAAAATAGAATATACTCCGCCGGGCATTAATTATGAGGAAAAATTTCTGGCGGAACAGTTTTATTCCTCAACTTCAATCTCCCCCTTAGCTGAGTATGAAACGGTAACGACGATGAAAAAGGCAGGAGAGGAATATGATTCCGGCGCTGCGTTTTCAGACAGCCAATCAGAAACGCTGACTACGGAAGAAGCCAGAGAGATGATAAAGGAAGTCCAATATGCGACGGTAACGGGCTCCAGCCTAGATATCGACTGGAATAAGCGGGAGAGGTTTACGAACTGGGCCATGTTTGAGCCGGCGCTGCGGAACGCCTTTGAAAAAAGTGATGCGGTCACGAGAGACGTGAATTATTCCAGGACGTTTTAACTCCACATTTCCAGCATCTCCTCTTCTGCAAAATGCAGTTTCCCCGGAATGATCAGGCAATACGGCGGTTTTCCGAAATCAAATTTCTTTAATTCTTCCATTGTTCCGTATCTCACCACAGAGTTATCACTTCCCACACGGGCGCAGCCAACAGCGTGAAGATTTTTGCGAAAGATGTTCTCTTTTCTTTTTTCTTCAATCCTCTCCAAAATCTCGATTGCTTCTCTTATCGTCATGAATTTTTGTTGCTCTGGTCTTAAATCCAACAGGAAGAGCGTATGCAATCCCAGAGAAAGATTATCTTTCAATACCAGATACGGCGTTTCCACATGAGGATTGTCAAAAGGGAGGGAGGTCACTTTTCCGAATTTATATAATTGTAATCCCGTTATGCCGACGGCCGTCAAAATGGAGGCGTTGTGGATTACTGTTACGGCGATATTTTTCTTTTTCGCCGTCTTGAACAGTTCGATATGGGTGGTGGCAGAGAAGGGATCGCCGACAATTAAAAAAGCAACATCTTTTGTTTTTGCTTCCTCTACAATCTTCTCCACATCTTTTTCGGTGAATTCTCTGTCTGCAAGAATTATTTTTTTCTTGTAGAATTTTTCCAAAGCTTCAACACGGCATTGTAATGTGGAAGTATAATTCTCCAGGTACACCGCCGCGCATTTTTTGACGATTTCTAATCCTTTCACGGAGATATCTTTTTCGTCATGCAGTCCAAGGCCGATGAGGTAGAGGGTCATAGCCGTTTTTTCAGCCAGTACTATAAAAATTTATTCTTTAGATTCCTCTACTTTATTTTCAGAAGCAGATGATTTCAAAATAAGAATATTCCCCCGTCCTTTTTTAATCTTCTCCAGCAGCCCTTTATGCTCCAGTTCGGCGACGATTAAACTGACTTTGGCTTCCGAGAGGTACAACATTTCCTTCCGTAATTCTTTCTGGTGAATTCGTCCATCGTGCTTTTTGAGAATTTCTATAGCCTTGTCGATGTAGGCAGGCTCTTTCGCCAACTCCTCTTTCACTTGTTCCAGCGGCTTCTGCGCTTCTTCTTTGATTTTTTTGCGGAATAGTTTCAATGGCCCGTATTTTTTCCGTGCACGATAAACTCGATAGACAGCGAAGAGAAACAACAATCCGGCAACGACATACGCCCAAGTGCTGGTTTCTTCGGAGAAAAGATCATTGACTTCTACGTCCTGAGTATCTTTCCATAATTCTTCTTCATCGGCAAGGTCAGGAATGAGAAAGACATCCAGCACATATTCTCCTTCAGCGGAAATTTCCATCTCTTCTTGGACCTTGATGTCTCCTTTCTGTGCGGTGAGCGCATATTTTCCCAGAGGAACCTGAAAGCGATAGGCTCCTTCTTTGGCCAGCATTTTCTGTTCGGGGGTGGTATTGATCCCGACGAGAACATTCTGTTCTACCTTGAGCTGTTCGCCATAGATTGTTCCTTGAAGCAAGGCGGCGTGGGCCGTCGCAGCGAGAAGCAGCGCGATAAGGAGGATTTTTTTTATCATGAGATTGATAATCTACGGTGAATTTAAAAATCTGCCGTTGAATTTATCGTCAATAAGATAGAAACCTTTATAAATAAGTCCTTGAAACGTAAGAGAACACAAAATGTATACTCAATTAATCTTGAGTATGAAGGAGATAGATCCATAATCCTTTTAGACGATAGCGATCGTACAGGATTGGTACAAAGTTCCAGTTGATCCTGCTGGAGATTGCTGCTATGGGAGTTCGATTAAGCCATGCAAGTCAGAGGGCTCGCAAGAGCACAGGCTGAAGGCTCAGTA
Organism: Candidatus Woesearchaeota archaeon; assembly: GCA_016185625.1. Lineage (GTDB taxonomy): Archaea > Nanobdellota > Nanobdellia > Woesearchaeales > GW2011-AR9 > JACPND01. The sequence continues at coordinate 36,663 of JACPND010000011.1, forward strand.
ACACGTCAATAATCTGCCCTTAGGTTCGGGATACCCTTGGGAAACTGAGGACAAAACCGGATTGGCAAGGGACACTGGAATGTTCCTTTGCTTAAACGTAAGGCCTAAGGATGAGTTGGCGGCTGATTAGGTCGTTGGTAGTGTAACGGACCACCAAGCCTTTGATCAGTACGGGCCGTGAGAGCGGTAGCCCGGAGAAGGGTACTGAGACACTGACCCTAGCCCTACGGGGTGCAGCAGGCGCGAAAACTTTCCAATGCGCGCAAGCGCGAGAAGGGAACTCCCAGTGCTCATGTTTTACATGGGCTTTTGCCAACTGTAAACAGGTTGGCGAATAAGTGGTGGGTAAGACGGGTGCCAGCCGCCGCGGTAACACCTGCGCCACGAGTGGGACTCACTATTATTGGGCCTAAAGCGTTCGTAGCCGGACAAGCCAGTCTCGAGTGAAATC
>JACPND010000012.1:0-1361 GCA_016185625.1 Candidatus Woesearchaeota archaeon
ACCAAGGCTATTATTGATGAAGTGTTTTAATATGCGATTGTTGAATGTAAGTTTATCGATATCCACATGAGAAGAAGATACGCTCTATTTAAAGGTTTTTTTGACTATTCAAAAAAGGTGAATCGCTCTCGGAGATACTGTAATTTTTAGTAAAGTGGGACTCTTAATCGTATGTGTAACTAAAAAGTAAGCGAGACTCTGCAAACTTCTCGTTTTAATCTCCTGGAGTTAAACCTCAACCACGTTGCACTTTCACTTCGTTCAGGGCGTATTAACAAGTGCATACAGAGAAATGCGTTGATGGGTGTAAAATAATAACGCATTTCTAATATGTCCCTTTGCTAAATCAATACACTAAATAACGCAAAGGCCCATACATTAACGGCATCCATGAAGATCTCAAAACATCAAAAAACATTAAAAAATTACTTTTTCTCTTTACCACCAGCACGTCTAATCTGTTGATGTAACCGTTATTTTTTCACGTTCACTGTTTACTTACAGATGGAAAAGTTTACGGCTGCCCCGTTCTCCGCTTTCGCAGAGCGTCTAGATGCTCTTTCAAAAGATGCGCGGAACGAAATTCGCTCATAATTTGGCGCATCATATAGGACAGGTGCGACCCTTGAACTAAGAGGTCATGTTTGGTTGCTTCCGGAATGCGGGCATAATCGGCATTTAGTAGCATCGGCATAAGTTTAGTCATCGTATCAGTTCCTAACAGAGGGATGTTCCGTAAATCTCTCGCTGTGCTTTCCTCCCCAACCACAGAACAAATGTTCGCCAGTGAATGAAATGCATCGTACAACTCTGCTGATCTTTTCAATCCCCGGGAATAATCCACCATCAAGCCAGGATTTGCTTCCGTAATTTTAGTAATGCGTTCTGCCAGCGCATCCTGAATCAATCTTGGCGCAACGGGATCTAACGTAAAAAGACGAGAATTTGGATTAAAATCAATCGCTCGTCCCTGCCAGCCATCCTCGCTGTGTCGATTGTACTCCTCCGTAGAGCGCAAAATGAGGGTGTACTTCGCACTGCTTGGGGAATCAATACAAAAATCAAGCCTTCCAATAATATGTGGAGCATCTGCCTTCGCTTCCGCAGCAGTAAATTCCGCATCAGTCATTGCATTGTTCCTGCCTAAATCTAAATACAATTTTCTTTCTGTTGTCATTTTTTGTACCTCCACTTATAAAAATAAAAAATAACTATTTAATTCTTCTTCTTCACCACCAGCACAGCTAATGAGAGCACCAGCGCAATCAGCGCCAGCACAATCAGCGTTCCCAACAGCATGACGTAGGTATCGCTTTCGCGGAAGGAAGCGCTGACTTTCGCTGCCGGCGCAGCTTGCTTCT
>JACPND010000012.1:1436-10590 GCA_016185625.1 Candidatus Woesearchaeota archaeon
TTGCGCCGCCAGTTCAGCATCCGCATACGCTGTCTGCTGCTTTGCGCTCTTTGACAGCACTAAACAATCCTTGACCGTCAGCTGCAGCTCTTGGCTGTCTTCCACGTCGCCCTCACGCAGCACTTCTAATCGCAGCGGATAGATTCCAGGAGTGGCATCATCTTTCACATTCACCGCAAAGACTGCTTTGTGCTCATTGTCATCATCAGCGTAATCATCCAACTCAATACTGGTCTTGCGTTCGTCTAGTCCCAGTGCGCTGTTGGTCAGGCGTAATTCCACGTCATCTTCATCATCTTTGCCGACGTTCTCAATCGTCGCATACAAGGTGATGTCGCGGGTACATTCTACTTCAGGATAGGTCAATTCCGCTTTGCGGATGATGATTTGATGTTTTTCTCGGTCAACGCTCACGCTTTTCTTCTCCGTAATTTCGTGTCTTGAGCCATCTTCCGCAGTTCCTTCCACCAGCACTTCAATCGTGTATTCTGCCTTATCTAGTTTCTCTTTGGACAAGTCGAATTCAGCGGTGAAGGACTCATCTTTCCCGGCACCCATATCCGTTTCGTCAGATTCTTCTTCCAAATCATCATCATCGACATCAAGTATGGTTACGGTCACGATCACTTCTTCCATGTCCTTGCTGTAATCATTCTTCACATTGACTTCTATGTCATTCTTCTCGTTGATAGACAATTCACCGGAAGTCTTGCCGTTAATTTTGATGCTGTCAATCAGCAGGAAACTCTTCACCGCCAGATCCACATTAGAGGATTTACCGCTGCTCACCTGATCGGCGCTCACTTTCAATGTGCCCAGAGTATGCTTTCCCGATGGTTCATTCGTTGGAACAGTTACTTTCAACTCCATGGTCGCTGTTGCACCAGGATCTAAAGCTGCAGGTAAATTTGAAATGGATGCCTGATACTTGGAATCAAAAGTCAGTTCTGCTTTTAGATTAGTCAGTTTCTCTCCGCCCGTGTTCGTAATGGTCACGTTCACGCTGGCAGTGGAACCGCGCTGCACATCATTCAGGAACACTTCGGATATGCTAAAGTCAGCCGGTTTCACTTCTTCCACTTTATACGTCGAAAATCCCGGAACGGTGAATACAAACTGCCCGTTCGCATTGCTGACGATTGTACATTCTGTTGCTGGACAGGACGCAAATGGACCGCTGTTGAATGCTGTAGACTTAGTAATCTTGGGATTTGTAAATGTTTTGAACAGCGTAATGGTCGCTGGTTTGTTTAAGCCAGAGGCAGAAGCAGAATCAAGAGCAACTGTTCCTTCTGTAATGGAGATAATCTTGTCCATGTCGAAAATCGTACTGAGATCAACAACTTCATTGAAGAGAATCTTGCCCAAGGCATTTTCTAGACTGAAGTCTTTGAATCCTTTCAAGGATTCTGGGGATGCATCTGCCGGAAGGTTGGTCTTCAAACCTGCGGATATTGGTTTATCGACTGCAGTTATCGTCCAAGCCCTTTCTTCGGAATTTATTTTAGCTTTGACAAGGTATGTTCCTGCTTTCTCAACCGTCAAATCATATTTTATTCCTGTCTTTACCATTTCATCATCCACGAACCAGAGTACATTACCGGAAAATCCAGCGGGTACGGTAACTTCAAATGATGTCTTTTGTCCCACGCCGACAAGCAGGTTTTTGTCTGCAGGTGAAATCAGAGCCAGGCAACTGCCTTTGGCCACATCAATAGTTACAGGAGCGGCGTGTAATCCCGCTTCTGTTCCCGCAAAACGATAGTCCGCTTCTATTGTCAGCATATGTTTTCCTGCCGCGGTAATGGGCAGCTGGACCAGCTTCTGGTACGTGCTTTCCATAAATTTCTGATCAGCTCCATCAATCTTGATCGGGCCATCTGCCGCTGAACTCCACAGTACTTCAGATCCTTCTTTGACTGAGATAACCACATCCTGTTCCGTGGCCACACCCGTATTGGTGGCGACAATTTTAAGATCAACTTCTTTTTCACACGTCAATTCCGTTTTGCCGGGAGTCACTTTAAGCATAATTTCAGACGGTGCTGGCTCAACATGCAGCATAATGGACTTCTTTTCTGTAAGCGCCTTTCCACTAAGGGTTTTAGCCTCGACCACCAGAACCACCTGATAATCGTTTGGTGCAATCTTGCCCGGAATCGTTTCCGTGAGTGATCGTGAGACCTCACTTCCTGCATCAAGGGAGGGAAACTCTTCCTGGTCGCTAAACGTAAACTCATATCCGTCAGCCGCGCCATTCTCATCCAGAAGATAGACATTTATTGGGGTGAGTTTCTCCGAAAGCAGATTGTGCAGTGAAAACTGAACCAGTAATTTCTCCAGAGGCTTTACCGCCACCGCATCAGCAGCACTATTCTTTCCATTGACCTGTACGGAACTGATTTCCAGTTCACCAGTTACGGACGCCGTGAACTTTTCCGTATACTCAATGCCCCCTGCGGAAACGACAGCAACAGAAACTTCAGAAGATCCTGCTTTCTGTCCTATGTTGGTGCATTGAAGTTCTGCTGTATTCTGGTTGACGACATTGCAGCGGATAATCTCCGGATGTGTTTGGAAGGTTTCTTCTGGGGTATTAAGGGGAACTTTAAATGTAATATCTTTGGTATCAATGATGGTCCCCTTTTCTTCATTCAGATATTTGTACTCGCCATTGGCATCAGTCTCCAGCAGAAAGAGGTTTTTGCTCGCCGTGTCCTCTTTCGAAATCGAGAAAAATTGTTCCAGTTTTTCCTTATTCAGGCAAGCCTTGATGTCCTTCACTGCCACGGTCGTGCTATCCGCCACAAAGCCAGTCACAAATGGGTGGATGACATATACATATAACGTTTGCGCTCCACTTAGCGTGCTTGCGTCTAGCGGCAATGTCAGAGTCGTACTTTCACCAGATTTAAGAGTAGGAATATTCAAATCATTGATATCAAAATGCTTTTTCAATGCGGCAGTCGTCACCGGCTCTCCATTATTAAATTGAGCCACCGCCTGATTTGTCACCCAGATATCCGGTTTGATGTCCTTTATTCCCGTATTTACCAGTTTCAGTTCAAGATCAGTACTTTTGATACAGGTCAACGTATCATCCGAAAGCTTCACACTTTCGATTGCCAGATCCTCATTGTCTTTTTTTACGGCAAACAGGAGAGGCACACTATCTCCATATGATTTACCGTCCTCGGCCTCATCAGAAACGTCCAGCGTCACGATAAAGGTATCCGGCACCACTGATGGCACCGTGAACTCAAAGCTGTCTGTTTCCGGACCAACTCCAGGCAGAAACGAAAACTTTTTTCCAGAGTGAAGAGTGAAAAGGTTAGGATCCCAATCGCTGTAGGCTTTAATGTCCACATACCCAAAGATCAGATCCAAGTTATTGGCATAGTCGTAGCTTATTTTTACGGTATCCCCCGCCCGCACTTCCAGCTTATCCTTGATTCCGTACGTTTTTCCTGTGATGTCGACGCTAATGGAATTTTTCAAAATTTCCAGCGCCGGTTTGGCAGTAATCACGAATTCGTCTTCAGCCGAAAGGCCATTGGCATTTGGGTCATTTCCGTCCGTGACTTTTATTTTGATCGTAAATGTTCCATCAGTATCAGGAGTTCCGGTAAGTTTCAGCTTATCCGTCCCATCGATTACCAGCCATTTTGGCAGGGTCGAATCAGCAGAGGAAATAAAAAGTTCAGCAGGAGTATTATCAACATCACTGGCAATCACAGTCAGGGAAAAAGATTTTCCTTCCGTCGCAGTTTGGTCCGGAGTGGAGGTAATTGTCGGAGCATCGTTCACCGCATCAACATCAAAAGTAATAATATTGGCTGCCGCAGCTTCCTCCGTACCGTCGCTTACCAGAAACTGAACGTTGGCATAGGAAACCCCCTTCTCATCCGAACCAGGCTTAAAAGTGAACTTGCCCGCCGCGATATCCGCAACACTGATGATCTGATTCAGAACGACGTCTGCGCCTGACAATTGTAAGGCTCCTTTTGTTTCCAGCCCGGTAACTTTTATCGACTTAAGCGTATCCCCTTGGTCAATGTCTGCAAAGCCGAAGTCTGTGGCAAGGAAAGTATAGGGAGTATCTTCTTGCAGGGTTATTGTCTTATCCGCTCCCGTCGGGGCGTCGTTTTCATTGACAACCGTAAGCGTATAGGTCTGCTCATCCTCCGCATTTGCTGGATCTGACACTTTAATAGTTATGACGTGATCGCCCACTTCGGCATTGGTAGGTGTCCCAGAAATAGTCAGAGTATTGAGATCAAACTTTAACCAGGCTGGTGCCGTAACCGTGTAAGACAACTGGTCGTCATCACTGGCGACTATTTGATAGGAATAGAGAGTACCTTGGTTGACCGAAGTAGTTGGTGTGGAAATAATCAGAGGAGCAGCATTGTTGCTGGAGCCGGGCGTTCCGCCAAGATTTCCTTCCTGCCAATTGGATAGCGTATTATCATCAATAGTACTATCTACTTTTTCGATGCTGTGGCCGTTATCTTGGCCGCCCCATGAAGAATCGTAGGTCAAATCAGTTCCGACGGGATTTCCCGTATTGTCCTTGAGATTGATCGTTTCTCCGGTGTTGATTAACAAAAATGAGGAATCAAATAGTGTTCCGGTGAATCCCGGATAATCTGCCAGGAACTGATCGGCATTATCAGCGATAATCCCATAACCATCAGCGGCTAGGATGATATCCCCCTGTTTCAATGTCAAACCATGGTCGCTTCCCCCTTCCGAGAGCTTAAAACCAGCGAGCGATTGTGTGCCGGGGCCGTTATTGTAAATTTCAATCCAGTGGTGGTCGGCGTCAACGCCAAGGGGAGCATACATCACTTCATTAATCACGACTGCGCCGAGCGCACTCTGCACCATGGAAAATAAAGCTATCAATATTACGACGTACGTCAGAAATTTGCTGGATTTGTTGGTTTTCATGTTTTATATGTACCTCACAGGTAAACATCTACCCCCTCAGGATCTGTCTCCTGAAGAGAGAGCATCATTCCATCTTTCCTATCTCCTTAACAGCATCACCACGGATAACACCATCAAGGCGATAATCACCACAAAAGCCACGATGATCAGCCCAATGATAAAATCACTGGCGGTATACGGATTTTCCAGGCTCTGGACTAAGGGCGTTATAGGACTTATCTTTTCGGTCGCCGTTGCTGTCGCCGTCGGAGAAGGCTCTGCTGTCTTCGCCGCTGCCGTTAAATCTATCGCCATCTGCTCTGTGGATTGGTTTCCCAAGTTCTCATCCGTACTTTCATTGGCATCTGCTTTTACTGTTGTATCTTCCAATTTTTTAGTTCCACAATCTTTTATCACGAGATTCACCGTTTTCTCATCCGCTTTAGTCGTGAAATCGTAAAACGCCGTGGAAGTCAGGACATAACTTCCGGCAGCCACATCATTTTTCACGTCAAACCATAATTCCTGCACCTTATTGTTCTGCTCGGAAGTTCCCTTTGCTAAATCCAGGTCAAAATGGGCATTGACGCCTAAATCAGGATTGACAAACGAAAGCCCGGCATGCTTCTGCCGCTCGCTGCCGTAATTCGCCACGTTGACTTCTGCTTTCACGCGGCGATAGCAGCTGATCTCGCCCGGTGAAAGGGTAAAGCTCTTGATGCGCACGTCATTCTCATTTCTCTCGACATTCAGCTCCAGATCCCAGGTGATAGTATATTTAGCATTATTGTCATCTTTCCCTTCCACGGTTATTTTCAGGGTGTAATCGCCGTCTTCCGCATTTTCCGGAATGGTAAATCTGACTGGAATCTCTTCGCTCTCGGAGTCCAGTTCCTCTCCCGCCTTGATCGTGAAGTCTTCTTCTTCATCAACATCATCACCAAAATCAGAATCGTCCATCTCCACGGTAATTGTTCCGTCAATGTCACCATAGTCGTAATCTTCATGAAACTCATTATTCATCTGAAAGCGCAGCTCAATGACATCATCGGCGTTCAGGTCACGGACACGCTCACCGCTTTCATCAATGGTTTTTTCTTCATGGCCATTCGCCAGAACACGTACTTTCTCCACTTCCAGCATCGGCGCAATGCTCAGCTTGAGCGGAAAGAGGCTTTCTCCGGCAGACGAGAGGATTTTCAGCTTTCCGATATCCTTGGTGCCCTGATCAAAATTCGCAGGAACTTTAAGAGTGATGGTAATCTGTGCAGAAGCATTAGCTGCTAACGAGACCGTGCCCGGGCTGATAGTTGGCGTGTCTGAAAGACCGGTGACCTCGACAACGCTAAGGGTCAGATTTTCTGCAGCATCTCCTTTGTTGGTAATCGTTATTTTGTGGTCAATGGAGAGTGTTTTCGTGTTGTCACGCAGATCTTTATAATTGGCGTTGATGGTCAAATCCGTGGATGTTACTTCTATCGCAGCCAGCGCAGCTGGAAGAATAAGTGCTGACAACGCTACTAATAGTACTAGTACTGCTAATAGTGTTCCTTTGATGGTGTCCACCTCATGAGTTTTTATTTTAAAGTAGTTACTCTATTTTTAAAGATTTGTATACTGGAGTATATAGGTTAGGTTACTGATGGCCAGAATTTTTTCAGCACTTATTGTATGCTAAACAGATCTGAGAAACAATTTAAATTATTTTTGACAAAGTTTTACTAATTTGTCAATCGTTTCTGGCCTTCCTCTGGGCTGAGGCGTGCGCCAATTCCAGAGGAAATGTTCGGCAAACCGTAAGACGCTTTCTGTACCCGCCAGTAATTCAGAGCTATACGGAGGAAGATGCCCAGAGACAGGATTATTAGTGAACCCACAAAGAGCATGATTTGAATAAGAGTTTGTATCTGAAGTAACAAAATCTTCAATATGAATAAGAGGCTCCTTATCGAAACGGCTATAGTCAGATTGTGCATTCGCAAATTCTGAATCTGGTGATAGATGAAACTCCTGGGAGTATACGAGAGTTTCCTCCTGGAGTGGAATGAAAAGAGAATAGGTATCGGTATCGTATGGATTCCGAAAAGCATCTATCATTTTACTCCCCAGAATACCTATTATCCCTTTTCTCCGTCGCTTCAAAAGCGATACCCTTTCGATAAACAATCCCACGAGCTGCCCTCCCTTTCCTTGAAGAAATGTATTGATCTTACCTACGCTCTCTAAAAGAGCGGGATAATCCTCTTTGTACGTGCAAATTGCCCATTTTTTAACTTCAATATCCACATGCCTCTTACTAAGAATATCCACATAAAGATCATCTAGAATTTTAGTGTATCTGCTTTTTGCTTCATCATGCCGGGCTTTCGCACCCTCACACACTTTGCGGGCATTTTCCAGTTCTTCAAAACAAGGCATATTATTCCATAGTAGTTATTCTATTTTAAAGATTTATATGTCTGAGTATATAGGTGATGACAAAACGAAAGAAAAGAAAAATATACTGAAAACCTACTTACTCCCCATGTAAAAGAACTTTTCGATGGAAACATCCCCCTCTTTGTAATTCCCGGAACGGGGATGGCTGGTGGAAGACGAGCCCGCTGCTGCACTGCTACTGCTGCTTGGGACGGCGGGTCTTACTGTCTGAGCGGCATTTTCCCGCGCCGTCTCTCGTACAGACGACATCTGATTTTTGACGGAAGAAACATCCTTCTCCATGGCCAGCAGACGCTCCTGAAATTCCTTCAGCGCTTTCACGATAAATTGGGTGTTCTTTTCCAGAATATCCTTAATTTGGTCGTCTGAAATGCTGGGAGTTACCGTCGCCGACGATGTAGTCGACATCCTTGGCTGCGTTTCTTCCTGCACTTTGTGGAGCGTGTCTTTAAAAGCATCATAGCTCTCCATACCCCTATTGCGGAAAATCTTCTCTGCCTGAATCATCGCATCTTCGCGGTCAGAAGCCAAGCCTTGCTTCATCAAGTCTAAAGCCAGACTATTAATCTTTTGAATTCGTTCGACATCCATGTTCTCCCTCGTTTTTGGTTTATTATACTGAAGGACATAAATAATCAGACCTATTTGTTATGCCCTTCATATATAATGGCGGAATTATTTGTTCGAATATTAATGGCCGCCACTATATATTGAGATGCCTGTTTCAGCGCAAGAAGGGATAGTTTTCCCTTCTGCGCAGAAGGACAGAGCCTTCTTGCGTCAAGAAGGTTATAATCTTTTCTATTCTGATAGATATATACTGGCACCTATGCTTAAGCCTTAAAAAGTAGCAGGAGTACGAGATTAACGAGAAGAGTTAAAATTAATCAGCATACGCTTAAAACCACCAAACATTTATAAATAAGTATTCCAAAACAGTAGTGACTGGTGTGGGGGAGAAGATATGCTGGAGAAAATAGTAAGAACATTCATCCCATTACTACGAGCATCGGCACTGATGTATGCGCTAGGCTGCGGGGATTCTGAGCCTTCAAATCCTACTAAAAACGTAACCAGTCCTGACTCTACATCTGAATCAACTGATTTTGATCGAAATGCGGCAGACGCTGAACCAACTGGGATTGACGTATTTACTGGGAAAGACGAAATAACATATCCAGATGGTTCCTCCGAAGAAATTATTGAGCCTGCTTGCGAGAAGAAAACGTTTTATTGGGATGGGGATGGGGATGGCTACCCTATTAAATACAGTATAGAAGCATGTAATCCTCCGGAGGGTTACATCCCTATTTCAAATCCGGAATTAATAGATAAGGATTGTGATGATGGTAATGATAAGATCCATCCTTTAGCTAAAGAAACCTGCAATAACATTGATGACAATTGTGATGGTTATACTGATGAAGGATTCGTCCATTCTCTTCGGTATAAAGACAATGACGGAGATGGATACGGTAATCCCGGCGGCTTGGAGAATTTGTGTAACAATCAAACTGAAGGATATGTCAAGAATAAAGAAGATTGCAATGACAATAACAGCGACATTAATCCGACCGCTTTAGAACTATGCAATGGCATAGATGATAACTGTGATAGCTCAACTGATGAAAGCCTGACCCAAGATTGTTCTAATTCCTGCGGCGAGGGGTATAAAACATGCGTAAATGGGAACTATGTGAATTGTACTGCTCCGCTACCGGGAGCAGAGATATGCGACGGCCTGGACAATAATTGTAACGGAGCAGTAGACGAGGGTTTATTG
>JACPND010000013.1 GCA_016185625.1 Candidatus Woesearchaeota archaeon
CCTGCAAGTATCCTATGCGAGATTCTCAGGTAGGGCACTCACTCCGTTCGACCCTACGACGAAAATAAGAACACTAAGGGGGATTTTCCGTAGAAATATCCCCCAAACGTACGACTCGCCTAGTGTAACTGGCGGCGTGACCTGAGGATGGTAACGCTTCATATTGTTGAAGTGTTACAGGCATTAGGAAGCTTTTTATATAAGTAATATCATATGGTATCATTAATAATACCATGCTCACCAAAACCCAATTAAAAATAGTAGCCTATCTGCTCGATAACCAAAGCCAGCCATTTGGAATAAGAGAATTAGCGAGAGGGATATCCACCGTTTATTATTTGGTGCAAAAGAATGTCCATCAATTAAAAAAAATGGGCGTGATCACCCTTCAGGAGGCTGGCAAAACTAGTTTAGTCAATTTTCATCACCAGGTTAATCCCCTTCCTCTGATTGCTGCAGAAGAATTTAAAAGAGAATTATTTTACCAAAAATATCCTTCTATTAAGGTTACCCTCAGAAAGATAACGGAGCAGGCCGAAACCTGCTTTTTTGTTTTACTAGTCTTTGGCTCTTATGCTAAACAGCCCAGAACTGATTCAGATCTAGACTTGCTGCTCATTGTTCCTGATCAAAAGCAAGTCAAGATAATGGAAAGAATTATCTTCTCCACAGCCAGACTGTCCACCGTAAAAATCCATGATGTGATCATCACCGAAAACTCTTTCAGAACAATGTTCAATAGAAAAGAATTAAATGTGGTACAGGAAGCCAAAGAAAAACATATTTTGATTTATGGTGATGATTTATACTACAAACTACTGCAATGATCAACCAAAAAATATTCGAGGAGAGAATAAAAACAGCAGATTCCATAATCCTAGAACTAATCAATGAAAGGAAGATTCTCACAAAACTTTCCGAGATGGAGAAAGTAAGATTCACTCAATTTTATCAAAAGCAAGCAAATCTTTCTCTCCTTGCTGCGGATTTACTATATACGATTTCTACTGAAAAAGCTGCCAAGGACTTCCATAAACTTAATCCTGATTATGAATGTTTCTTATGGGTTGTCAACCCTTCTTATTATTCCATGTTTTATGCTGTCCATGCGCTCCTGGCGTATAAAGGTGTAAGACTCCTATCCTCACAAGGCATTCATAAGATAACCGCCCATGCTTTGATTTACTTCTGTCTTAAAAATAATTTTATTGCCAAGGAGCTCTATGAGCTGTTTGTTCAAAGCCAGCAGGAAGCGGCAGAACTCTTAAATCTTGACGAATTTAAAGAGAAAGCTAAGGATTTAGCGGCGAATTATTTTTATGAAGTAGAAAAAAGATCAAGGTTCACCTATGAGACTGGAGAAGAAGCAAAACAAAACCATGCCAAAACTTCATTGCAGCGATCAAAAGAGTTTCTTCACGAGATAGAAAAGATTATTGAGAAAGTATGATTGCGTAGATTACCACTGACCACACACCCTCAAAACCAAGATTTACCGCGACAACCAGGTTTTGGTCGAGAATGAGTTTGACGTGGAAATGGGGGTGGAAAGAACTGTCAGGATAGAGAAAGGTTTATAACTGAATATTCCTATACCTCAAGCATGGCACTTAAAAACATTAATTTTATTCCCAAGCAATTTCATCCGGATTTAGAAGCATTTACAGAAATATGCCGACAAAAATTAGGAAGAAATCTAGTTTCAATTATCCTCTTTGGGAGTATCGCTAGAGGAACTCCTCATCAGTGGAGCGATTTTGATTTTTGCGTTGTGACCAAAGAAACGCAAGAACAAGATAAGTTTAAGATCATGAGGCAATTTAAGCCCAACTGTGACGTTCTCTTTAGAAGAGAAAAAGATTTGCCAAAATATCTTCAAAACCTTAGTGGCATCGATTTCAACATCTTCAACGAAGGCATTGTGATCTATGGTGAAGATAGTCTCAGAAAGAACAGAACGGTGTATGAAAAAGTCAAGCAGAAGTATCATTTAATTTACCGTCAGCAGTTTGGGAAAGGAGTGTGGGAAATTGGAACTGCAAGCTAAAAGGGCTTTAGCTAGACTTCTGGAAGCATGCGCAGACTTACAAGCAGCGAGAGCATTAGCCGGAAAGCTACAAAGCAGGTCGTTGTTTCACTCCCAACAATGTGTAGAAAAATCGCTCAAAGCCTGCTTAAGCAAAGTAATCATCGGAGAAATAAAGATCCATACCGTGGTCAAATTGCTGCACGAAAAAATTCTTCCCCTACTTTCTGAACCTCTACGGAAAGAGTTTGGAAAGATAGAAGAACAAGCATTTTGGGTTGAAAGGCGATGGATTGACACCCGATATGAAGAAGTGAGTCCTGACGGAAAGATAACTATTCCGGTATTAAAGTTCCAAGATGCTGATGCCCGAAGAGGGATAGAAATTGCTCATAATACGCTTACCTGGGCAACAAATTGCGTTAATGAGCTATTTGCCTTACGTCTACCCAAAAGATATTCTACATTAAAAAAATTGGCTGAGCAAACTTTAACTCTCCATCAAAGCTTATAGACTGGTTTGAATAACCTGTCGCTGGTACAACGCAGCTATCAGATTCTGGGGCTCTGGATTGTTCCGGCCGTCCTTGTTTTCCTCAGTATTCTTGTTGGCGGGTTCGTGTTCATCAGAAGGCATTAGGAAGCTTTAAAAGTATTTAAAAAATAGCTCTTTCAAAAGAAGTGATACTATGCTTGTATTCGGAGTAGATGTACCTCTTGTGGAAGTGGTCGTCGGCTTAGTTATCATTTCGTTCATTCTCTTTATCGAAGCCATCGTCATCATCATCCTTCTTCTCAAACACCAGAACAAATCCAAAGAAGTCACGGTTCTCCAGCAGCGCATGGCCGAAACACTGCTGGACTTAAAGCGTGCAGAAGTAGATGTCTTAGATAAGGTCAGGGGAAAATAATAGGAAACCAACGTTGTCTGAACCCGTACTATGGCTTTGCTTCAGCGACACACGAAACGAAGAAACTACTTCGTTTGTGCACCAATGTAGCAACGACCACATTTTGTGTCTTGGCGCTACTATCATCCCAAAACGGATAGTGCCATTTAGGGATTACCTTTTTAAAAAGTGTTCTTTTTGTGCTGTTATGGACATCATCAAACGTGACTTCAAGAAAGGGATGGTTATGGTGCGGGTGACCGATGCTGAGGATTTATGGTATTTGAGCCATCTGATTGATAGTGGGGATTTGTTGTCTGGCGTGACCACCCGAAAAATCAAGATTGGATCCGGAGAAAACGCGAAAGTCGTCAAGAAAACAATGCGGCTGACGATTGCCACAGAGAGCCTCGAATTGGTCGAATCAGTGTTGCGCGTAAACGGGAAAATCAAAGAAGGGCCGGAGGATGTGCCGCGGGATAGCTATCATGCCTTGGAGATTGAATTAGGTACCGAATGCACCATTCAAAAAGAAAAATGGCTGGAGTTTCAGAAAAAAAAATTAGAGGAAGCGGCGGAACAGAAGAGAAATTATTTGATCTGTGTGTTTGACCGGGAGGAAGCCTGGTTTGCCGTCACAAAGAAACAAGGCTATGGGATACTGCTGCAATTGAAAGGCGAAGCCGAAAAAAAGAGGACAAAAGTAGAGATTAAGCAGGATTTTTATGTTGAGATCATTAAAGTCCTCCATGAATACGCGCAGCGGTATCAGCCCGAATCAGTGGTTGTGGCCAGTCCGGCATTCTATAAAGATGACCTATACAAAAAGATGCCGGCTGAACTGAAGAGAAAAGTGGTGCTGGCTATCTGCTCCGACGTCAGTGAAAGAGCGTTTGAGGAAGTGATGCGGCGTCCGGAGCTGAATGAAGTTCTCAAGGGCAGTCGGGCGCGGGAAGACAGTCTGCTGATGGAAGAATTGCTGCGTGAGATCAATAAAAATAATTTAGCGGTGTATGGGTGGACAGAAACGGGAAAAACAATAGATGCAGGTGCCGTGCGAATTTTGCTGCTTACTGATAATTGCATCAAACAAGCTCGAAAAGAAAGGAATTATGAACTATTGGACTCCTGGATGCAGCAGGTAGAATCACAGCCAGGAAAAATCCGCATTCTCTCGTCAGAGCAGGATGCCGGAAGAATATTGGACGGCTTGGGCGGCATTGCCGCTTTGCTAAGGTATAGTTTGGAATGGTAAATTCTGCCACTTCTTTTTCCGAAGATAGATATTGCGAAACCACAACCTTTTAATAGTAGTTAGGTTTCCTAATGAATTAGTAATAAAGGGGTGTTCCTAAACGAGGGGTGTGAAACATGATTGTAAAAGATGAACTATTAAGTAAATTACGCCGATATTTTGACCTGAATCTGTATGAAGTCAAGCTATGGGCAGCACTGTTGAGTCGAGGAGTCAGCACGGCAGGAGAACTTTCTGATATTGCCGACGTTCCACGGTCGAGAAGCTATGATGTTCTTGAATCTCTGGAAAAAAAAGGCTTTGTAATCATGAAATTGGGGAAACCAATCAAATACATTGCCATTCCTCCGACAGAAGTTGTTGATCGGGTCAGGAAGAATATGCAATTCAATGCTGCGGAGAAAGTAAAACGGCTAGAGACGGTCAAAGGATCTCCTCTGATGAGCGAGTTGGAGACACTGCATTCGACTGGCATCAACCTGATCGATCCTTCAGACATGAGCGGCTGCCTGCGCGGGCGAAATAATCTGTATAACCATCTGGATTTGCTGATTAAGGACGCGAAGAAAAGCGTGAACATCATGACCACGGAGAAAGGCTTCCTCCGCAAGGCGGAAGGATTGCGCTCCAGTCTGGAGAAAGCCAAAAAACGTGGCGTTCGCGTGCGCATCGTCGCTCCGTTGACCAATGATAATCGGAAAGTTTCGGATGGCTTGAAAGGAGTGGCTGACGTCAAGCACTTTGACAAGATTAAGTCCCGTTTCGTGACCGTGGACAGCAAAGACTTGGTGTTCATGGCGCTCAATGACGACGATGTTCATCCGTCATACGACTTGGGTATCTGGGTGAAAACGCCGTTCTTCGCTACGTCCATGGATGGGATGTTTGAGAACGTCTGGAATGCAAAGTAAATTTAATTGTTTTTTCTGATTTATTTTTATTTGTTTTATTCTCCTCATTTTATCAGTTCTTGATGGAAATGGCGTGCAAATTGCGGGCCGCTGTGTTCTGCGCCATACGCAAAGGCGGTATAAACTTGATAGCCGGCATCGGCTCCGGTAAACTTTGCTGCCAGGGCATCTTCTGCTGCTGAAATTCCGCCGCAGGCGATGATCGGTTTTTGCGAATAGCGACGGACGTTTTTGATGAGACGAAGGGCATATTTTTTTATGATCTGTCCGCTCAATCCACCTCGGCCATAATTTTGGTGCTCAGACGGAACAGTATTCCCGCAGATGTATCCCTGCACCTGTGAATCTGCAACGCTAACCAGAGCCTCAACTTCTTCCCTACGTAATGCGGGCGAAAGTTTGAGAACCAGCGGCCGTCGTCCGCGATACGGCTGGAGCGCACTTAAAAGGTCTCTCAATGCCTCGGGCTGCTCAAAGGTTTTTCCTTCTTTCGTGTTTGGGCAGCTGATATCGAGACAAACATAGATGACTTTTCCTTGTGGTTCAAGTTTGTCAACGACCAAGCGATACGAATTCACAAGATCATCAATCGCCGCGTTGCCCAGAATTTCAGGATTGTGGGTTTTTGCAATATTGATGCCGAAATGATTTTTGGCCCGAGAGAGGTGTTCTATGACTTGTTCAGCCGGATCGCCATTCAAGCCCAGGCGATTAAGCAGGCTATCCCGACCGACACGAAACAAGCGTGGTTTTGAATTTCCTTTTCCGCCGTGATACGTTATACTGCCAACTTCCACATAGCCAAAGCCGTAGTCGCGCACAACATCTACTAATTCGCCATTCTTATCAAAACCGGCGGCAAGGCCTAAAAGATTATCCAATTCAGTATCAAATAATTTGAATGGCTGCTCTCGGAAGGGACCGGGAGCAAGATACCGGCGCTTCATGCCCCATTTGGCGATATCATGAGCAGTTTCAGGAGGAAGTTTCAATAACATGCGGTAGAGAATCTGATCAAGGCTCATGGTGGAAACAGTTGGTGATAAGGGCCGGACGGATATTGCTGTTGCATGGCTTTAAGTTTCTTCTTCATCGCAGGCGTGCCAGTGAGGATCGAACCACATGAAATTCTGGAGAGAGAGTGAGAAGGGGATATTTATTAACATAATGGTAATGCAAAATATAATGAAAGTTTATAAATATGCTATCTTTACTTCTGTCTCATGGATTTAAATTCACTCATCGCCAAACTGCATCCTTTAGAACGGGCCGTGCTGCCGGTATTGCAGAAAGAAAGAGAACTTTCCGCCATCGCCCGCGCCAGCAAGCTGGATGAGACAGAAGCGATGCGAGCCTTGCAATGGCTGGAAAATAAAAAAATACTCACATTGAAAAGTAAGCCGACGAGAGTCCTCGTACTGGGTG
This sequence comes from Candidatus Woesearchaeota archaeon, assembly GCA_016185625.1. GTDB lineage: Archaea > Nanobdellota > Nanobdellia > Woesearchaeales > GW2011-AR9 > JACPND01. Next base: position 6,508 of record JACPND010000013.1, read on the forward strand.
TGAATGGAAAAAAATATCAGCAAGAAGGATTGCCCGAAAAAAAAATCCTGAACGTGCTTACGAAAGAGTTTCAGGGGATGAGCGTGATAGCCAGGAAAGCCAACGTCTCTGATGAAGAAGTGAATGCCTGCATCGGCGTGCTGAAGCGGAAGTCGGCAATCGATTTACTGAAAGGAAAAGAATTGATGGCCAAGCTTGGTCCGCAGGGAGATACATATAAGCAGGCCTTTCCCGAAGAGCGATTCCTGAAAAGATCATTTCCTCTTCCTTTTGATTCATTGACTGAAGAAGACAGGCTGGCCTTAGACGATTTACAAAAGCGGAAAGAGCTGGTGAAAGTGGAAGAGCAGAAAAGAATCACCGTTGAGTTGACCGAGCTGGGCAGGAAACTTGCCGCAACAAAAATCGACGGCGATGTGGTCAATCGGCTGACGACAGAGATGCTGGTGACAGGGAACTGGAAGAAAAAGAAATTCCGGGCCTATGACGTGGAGATTAATGTTCCCCGAATTTTTGGCGGGCGAAAGCATTTCGAGAATGAAGCCATTTCCTATATCCGTCGAATCTGGTTAGATATGGGATTTACGGAAATGACCGGGAAGTATGTACAATCTGCATTTTGGGATATGGATGCGTTATTTGTGCCGCAGGATCATCCGGCGCGGGAAATGCAGGATACATTTTATCTTTCCAGGAAAGCAAAATTGCCAAAGCTCTGGGAGAAAATACAAAAAGTTCATGAGAACGGAGCGGATACCGGAAGCAAAGGCTGGCAGACACCGTTCTCCAAAGAGGAAACACAAAAAATATTGCTCCGGACGCATACTACTGTATTATCTGCACAGACGCTATCAAAGTTAAAGAAAGAGGATCTTCCAGCCAAGTTTTTTGCCATCGGAAAAGTGTTTCGCAATGAAGCGCTGGACTGGAAGCATTTATTTGCATTTTATCAGGTGGAAGGGATTGTGGTCGATCCCCACGCGAATTTAAAACATCTGAAAGGTTATTTGCGGGAATTTTATCAGAAGATGGGCTATGAGAAAGTCCGGATGAGGCCGGCGCATTTCCCCTATACGGAACCAAGCCTGGAAGTTGATGTCTTTCATCCGGTGAAGAAAGAATGGGTGGAATTAGGAGGTGCAGGAATCTTCCGGCCGGAAGTGGTGAAGCCGCTGCTGGGATTTGATTGTCCGGTGTTAGCCTGGGGGCAGGGGATGGGACGTATTATCGGTGAATATTGGAAGATGACGGATGTACGTGATCTGTATAAGAATGATGTGAAGCAGTCACGGGAGATGAAAGCATGGCTGAGATGAAAACAGAAACTCTTATCGGAATGATTTCATTAATAAGCGGGATAATCTCACTAGGTTTAACTGTTTATTTTACCAATAATCTTCCTTTACAGATAGGATTTGCAGTTACTTTATTGATTTCTGTAGTTGTCTTCCTTCTGTACATTACGTACACTAAAACCGAGCATTTAGGAAGGCAATACTTGAAAATGCAAGAAGATTTTATACAATTTAAAGATAAAATAGAAATTTATAGCCGTTTAGCTAGACTAGAAAATAAAATGATCAAAGAAGGTGATAAAAAATGAATAAAAAAGCGCAAGCACAGTATTTAATGGTTATTTTATTAGTGTTGCTAGTATTGTTTTTATTATACCTAGCATTCATCAAAAACTAAAATAAACTGATCCAACCAAATGCTATCCATAAACTTAAACAAAAAAGTATTTGAACGGTGTGGTTAAAATGAAAAGAGCAATAATCGTTCACGGATGGGACGGATTTCCCGAAAATCATTGGTTTCCCTGGTTACAGAAAAAATTAGAAGAAAAAGATTTCCACGTTGTTGTTCCCCGGATGCCTGATCCTGAAAATCCGAAGATGGAAACCTGGGTGCCTTTTTTAAAAAGAGTAATTGGAAAACCAGACCAAGAAACTTTTTTGGTGGGCCATAGTATCGGCTGCCAGACCATAGTGCGATATTTGGAACAACTCCCCTCAGAGATCAAAATAGGGGGCGTGCTTCTGGTCGGCGGATGGGTAAATCTAACCCCAAAAGCAACTGCAGATGAAGAATCCAAGAATATAGCCCAACCCTGGTTGAAAAAAATCATCGATTGGAAAAGAGTTAAATCCCACAGTGATAGATTTACGGCAATTTTCTCTGATAACGACCCTTTTGTCTCAGTAGGGGATGCACAGATATTTAAAGAAAAACTTAATGCAAAAACAATTATTGTAAAAGGGAAAGAACACTTCACCAAAAGGGGAAGTTTATCTGACATTCCGGAAGTGCTCGGTTTTTTTGATACAGCATAACATGCCCACCATAACCTTAAACAAAACGGAACTGGAGAAGCTGATAGGCAAGAAATTGCCTCTGGAACAGCTGAAAGACCGTATTTCCATGCTGGGAACCGATCTGGAAAAGATTGAAGGGGATGAAATTCACGTGGAAGTCTTTCCCAACCGTCCGGATATGCTGTCAGAACAAGGCTTTGCCCGCGCCCTGAGTTCGTTTATCGGCGTGAAGACCGGCTTGCGAAAATATAACGTTAAGAAAAGCGGTCATAAAGTCATTATTGATAAATCGGTAACGATGCGGCCGTATACTGCCTGCGCCATCGTAAAGAATCTGAGATTGACGGATGAAAAAATCAAGGAATTGATGCAGATTCAGGAGAAACTAGCCACGACGCATGGGCGGAATCGAAAGAAATCAGCATATGGGGTGTATCCGCTGGAGAGAATAACCTTCCCAGTGCGGTATGAAGCCAGAGATCCAAAAACCATCCGCTTTCGTCCGCTGGGTTTTGAAAGGGCGATTTCCGCTGCCGAGGTTGTTGAACTTCATCCCAAAGGAAAAGAGTATGCGCATCTGACCGCTGGATGGACGAAATATCCATTTTTTGTCGATGCGGCCGGAAAGATCCTGTCCCTGCTGCCATTTACCAATTCCCACGATACTGGGAAAGTTGATGAGATGACGAAAGATGTGTTCGTGGAATGCAGCGGGATTGATTTAGAAAATGTAAAAGTAGCGCTGAATATTCTGGTCACTATGCTTGGAGATATGGGGGGAGAGATTTATTCATTGGAAATGGCCTATGAAGATAAAAGCATCAAAAGCATGGTTACCCCGGATTTAATGGCCGGAAAGATGAAAGTTGACCGCGAGTACATCAATCAAAGATTAGGATTAGAATTATCTGACGCGGAAATGAAAAAAATGCTGGAACGCATGGGTTATGGCTATGAGAAAGGAATGGCTTTCGTGCCGGTATATCGTGCGGACATTCTCCATCAGGCAGATTTGATGGAAGATGTTGCCATCGCTTATGGCTATGAAAACTTTAAAGAAAGCATCCCTACGATGGTGACGATTGGGCAGGAAGATCAGGCGGAGAAATTCTATGAAAAATTACGGGATGGACTCGTTGGCTTTCGATTGTTGGAAGTGAAAAATTATCATCTGATGAATGGTGTGGAATTGAATGAGAAGATGATGGAGAAAGGAAAAGGGATTGCGTTGTTGAATTCCCTAGGAGAGCATAATCATCTACGGCATTCGTTGCTGCCCAGCCTGTTGAAGAACCTATCAGACAATAAGCATCATGAATTTCCACAGGACTTGTTTGAGATCGGACGGGTGTTTTTTGCGGATGCCGAAGAGGAGACAAATGTAGGCGAAGAGGATCGATTAGGCATCGTCGTTTGTCATGAGAAGACTGACTTTACCGAGATTCGCCAGATTTTAGATGCGTTATTGGTCTATTTAGGGGTAGAAGGGAAGGTGAAGGAGACAAAAGATCCGCGGTTTATTGCCGGAAGGGTTGGCGAGATTTTGATTGGCAGCAAGAAGATAGGCGTAATTGGCGAGATTCATCCTGCAGTGCTGGAGAAATGGGGCATTACCGTGCCGGCCGTGGGGATGGAAGTGGATGTGGGGAAGATGTTAGAGTTGGCGCAATAAAGAATTATTCCTTTTTCACTTTCTTTTCTTTAGCCTTGGCTTCTTTTGCGGCTTCATCTTTAACTTCTTTTTTCTGGCGTTGTTTTATGGGCTTAGGTCCGGCTTCCTTCTTTTTGGTACCCCAGACTGGCAAGCTGAGTTTCTGAAAAGCAGCCGCTACGTCTTCATGCGACGCTTTCTCTTTTATTTCGAGTGTTTGCCCTAACGGCTCCAGATGCTTGACGTTGACTCTTTTCCTGCGGACGTCGCCATCGGCAATGACTAATTTGTCATCAAGCTGTTCAACGACAACACATTTCCGACCCGCATCCCGCCCGGCGAGTTTGACGCATAGGCGTCCGACTTGAAACAAACTCATGCTGAACCTCGTGCTCGCTGTTTGAAAAGTGATCGCATGCAGGCAGAACAGAGAACGCCGCCGTAAGGCCGTTCCGGCCGCTTGGATGATTTTGGAAGATTTTGCATGGCTTTAGGCCGTTCCCGTGGAACGCCGGCTAATGGTCTCCTGCAGTTGCCGCAATGCGCTTTCGAAGGCTTGCGCTGGCGATAATGGATTGTCGTCCTTCCGCTGGGCGTGCGAACATGTACACGTCGTAAGGTCCGTGATCGGAATCGTCCTGCTGGCATGTTGTGCTTTGGAGAAGGGTTTATTTATAAAGGTTGCTGAAATTAGTAATACTTCAATAATGTGAAGCACCACTATCATAAAGTCACGCCGCCAGTTACACTAGGCGAGTCGTACGTCAGGGGGATATTTCTGCTTCACTTCAGGATACTGAAGTATTACGAGCGCTGGAACAAGAATTATTTTGCCTTTTTCCGGGCTAAAAAACGCAGTTCCTCCAAGGCCTTTTCTGCAAAGGATAGTTCAGCCGGTGGAACAGCATCCCCCAGTGCTTTGAGCTTCTCAAAAATATCTACTTCTGGTTTGCACCGGTGTTGATGTATCTTTGGCTGCCGTAATGGCGATTTCTTTTTTTCCTGCAGCCTGATGATTTGCTGAAGCTTTTTGAGGGGAGGCAGTTCTGATTCCAGCAGTTCTCCGAATTCACGAAAGAATTCCTGATGTTCATGATGCAGTTTTTTATGTTTTATGTCGGCCATGTTAGATGCAATTATACAATGATCCTTTCTGCGTACAAACCCCCTCAAACACGGCGTCCAGATCCTTATCGCATTTTTCCCCGAGGTTGTCTTTGTTGCAGCCGCAGCCGTCTCCTGCTGTCCAAAAAGTGTCGCCATCATTATCAACAAAGACCGTTTCACAAAAGTGTTCACAACCGCTGTCTCCATAACAGATACCTTTTTTCCCTTGTTCATCAATCACAGAGCCAGCCTGTTTACCACGGCAGGGTTTCGGAATGGAAGAAGAGCACGTTGAACTAAGAGCCGGATCGCCACAAAGAATCAGATTGGAGTTGGGCGCAGTGATTGCCTGATATTTTATTTCTCCTTGGCAGATATTGCCGCGCGTGCCATCACAATACCGCTCCCTCTTCTCGAGCGTAAACCCTTTCTTGCTTCGAAAACCTTCTTTCTCTGTGCCACCATAACATCCCGGTTGCGGATCAACAAAGCAAACTTTTTGGGGTGTTTCTAAATCCCAAGTACTAGGGTCTTTGGCCTCGCCAAAACAGCAAGTATGGCTGGCGTCAAATGGATTAATATCCACTTTCTTGCCCGTCCATTGATATGCCCCCTTTTCATCTGGAGCAAATTCGTATTTATAATGATCGTCAGCGTCTCCGGGCATGTAGGGGTACGGATGTGCCGGATTCTGGTGCGGGACACAAGGACGAACCGCCACCTTGGCTTCTGCTGTCCGCTTCTGCTGCGCACTTTCACAGTAATTGACAGTATGAGTATAGTAAATTTTTCCCGCGATGGCGAGGGTGTGGAAAGGTGATTCATACTGAAAGATGTTTTTGATGTCTTCTTCTGTATATTTCCCGGTTTTGGGGCGGAGGGGCAATTCTACATTGTATTTCTCTCCGGGAATTAAACTAAGAGGTGGCAGATCGAATGAAGTGGTTATTGTACCATCATTATACTCTAATGCGCCTTGTTCTAAATCGTTAGTGAGAGATTTTTGGGGGAGAGACACTTCCAGAAAAACGGGATCTTCCACACTGATAGCATATACGTTTGTCGGTGAATAAAGAGAAATTGCATCTTCATAAGAGGTGCGTAAACTGATTCCTATTTGGATGGGCCGATCGACTAGAATCCTCACTTTCTGCCAATCATTCTGAAATCCGTCACCAGACCAGACGGAAACATTATACCACCCTGGATTTAATTTTGTTGAGGGAACAATGAATTGCGATGGCAGTGGGAATGGATCTTCATTCTTCAAACCAGAAAAGAGCGGATCAAAATAATAACCAGGAATATCTTCATCGGGATCAATGGCCTGCGGTGTGATATTGATGTCGCCTAACTCTTTGTCATCTTTAATTGCCAGATAATCATACTGCGGAAGACAGCCGGAACGATTGATATAATCTAATGCCGGCGGCCTGTTTTGGCGGGCAAAGCGAAACACAAAAGGTTCTGGAGAGTTGAGAACAGTATATAACGCCGGCTTGACGATAAAAATATCCTCGCCGGCATCTGTCTCCACTTTAGTGAGCTCGATGCCCAATGAAGTATAATAATCAGAAAATAGATTCTGGGAACACATCACTTGATTATCTAAAGACTTACAATTTGATAGCAATTCCTCACCGGCGTATAAAAATAAAGGTTTTCGAAGAGTGTCAGCATCGTAAGAAAAATCAACATATCTAACCTCTTTCTCCAGCGGGAAGGTTATCGCGGCATCAATAAGTTTTTTCAGCTGTGAAGGATAAAAGAAGTCGAACGTGGCAAGATGGAAAAACTCTTCCGCACCTAGCCTAATTTTAAGAGGATAACTGGCCCGGACAGTAATGCCATCAAGAACCATGACCGCAGAAAGTTCGATGTCAGTCTTCTCTAGGACCGCTTTCTCTGAGATATTGCTCATGGTAAAATTCAGCATACACCACTGGGTGCGATTGATCAGGTAGCGCTGAAGATCATCCGTAATGGTACTTTCATGAAGAACAAGGTTTCCAAAGCCCACTTTAGTGTTTGGAAACTGATAACGGCAAAACTCCGGATCGAACGATTCGTTGCCACAAGGATAAGCATTGGGATAAGCCGGAAAATCTTCACGAATAAGGGCATAAGCGATTCTTCCGCCTTGTTCTTCGCTTTCTCCGGGAAACTGTATTCCTCTCCTGCCATCACTAAATTCGCGGACGCCGCCGGGCTGGCCAGCCCAGATCCTTCCCCCCTGTTTGCCAAGCAGAAGAAGGCCTTTCTCCAGCTCATCGCGCAAACAGTCTTCAAGATAAATCTTCAACGCTTCTTTCTGGAAAACTTGGCTCAGCACCCCTTCCTGTTGTTCAGCCAGTTGGCTTTTCTTTACTGAAGAAGTGAGCATTATCACAAAGAGAAATGCAAATAAGACGACGACGCCTATAATTATGAATACTGTTATCTGTCCTCTTTTTTCCATTATCTACGATAAAACAAAAGAAACTTATAAACCTTCTTTTCATTAACTATATAAAGAGCAATAGGGAGCTGAAATTCATGTTTGCTCATTACCGATCACTAGAGGAACTGATGTCCGGACCGGGACGATTGCAGCTGCAAGAGCAGTTGAATAGTTTTCCACTGTATCTTCAGCTCGTGCGGGAATTCGGTTTATGCAAAATAGGCGTAGAAATCTATGATGATGACTGGAAGAAAATAGCGGAATATTCTTCCTACAATAATAGCCGGGGAGAAATAACGGACATTGTATCGGATTGCCAAAAGACATCTATCACTATTGGCATCCAAGAGCAGACTATTCTTGAGGTTCTTCGTAATCCTCAGGCGGCGAAAGAAGAAGCTGAACGCGATACCCTGCGTACTTTTTATCATTATTTAAAATTAGTAAAGGTATCTCCTTGGGACTTACTAAAACATGCACCAAAGCTTGTCAGGAATTTTCCGACATTATATTCTGCTGCCAGAACAGCTTTTGGCTCTTCTGCACCATCTTCTTCAGCTAACCCGTAACTTCCCGTTAACTGCGGCCGGAGGATGGCATTTGACTCGGATTGTTCTCTAACCATTTTAGGAGGTCTTCAATTGACCAGCGTTTGAGGCCAGCTTTGTCAAAGTGTGGATCATTGCTGAATATCGGATGGAATAGCGTTCTGACCAAACTGGTGGACACTTATCAGATAGGAGATAAAATGAAGTTAGAAAGCGGAGAAGCCGGCTCCCGCCGTGCAGTTTCTGGAGAAGGGGGATTTTACGCTCAAGTTCAGGGCAGTATTCTGGGTAGAGCATTGGAATAAAGAGCATCCCAAAAAATTAGAAGCGATGGAATTGATCTATGATGCCCTGAATAACGCCAAGATCGTGATCCCCTTCCCGACACAGAGGGCGTATGTGAATAAGTAGTCTGGAGTACGAAAATTATTAAATAGGGTGCTTTTTGTCAGACAGTCATGGATTGGCTCTTAGTTCTCATCTTCGTGGTATTGACACTCATCGTTGCTCTGGCCATTTCATTGCTGATTTGCCTGCTTCCTGTACTGATGAGATTGGCGGCCATCGCCATCATCGTTGCAGTTGTTCTGGTGGTGGTGTTTGGATATTCAACTGCAGAAGTTTATGATGGTCTCACAACCTTATTATTATGGGCGTTTTAGGGTACTGTCTGTTCTGTGAGTGATGGCTGAGCCAAGAGGTGCAAAGAAAGCACCAACTAATTCTCATTGACAAATGCGGTTCTCAGCTAACTTCTTGGCGGGTGCATGCAAGAGCTCGCAATGCTCTTGCTCGCCCAGGTACAAGAAAATCAGAGATGACTGATTTTCTGTACAGAGGGGAAAACTATCCCCTCTTGTACCAGGCAGACTTAACTTAATACATACAGTTTTAGCAAAAACTTATAAAAAAGCGCCCTTCCCAACCTGATTATGACCTCGATCTGGACTGAAAAGTACCGGCCAAGCACGTTCGCTGAGATTAAAGGGCAGACGGAAATAGTTGAGAAAATCAAGGCCTTTGTGCAATCGAGGAGCATGCCGCACCTCTTATTTTCCGGGCCGGCTGGTGTAGGAAAAACAACCCTGGCTTTAGTTATCGCGAAACAGTTATATGGCGAGCATTGGCGGGAAAATACGCTGGAATTAAATGCCTCAGACGAACGGGGCATTGACGTCGTTCGCGTCAAAGTAAAAGATTTTGCCCGCACCAAAGCGATCGGCGATGTCCCTTTCAAGCTGATTTATCTGGACGAAAGTGATGCCTTGACCAAGGAAGCGCAGCAGGCCTTGCGCCGAACGATGGAGAATTATACCCAGACGTGCAGATTTATTCTTTCGTGCAATTATAGTTCTAAAATCCTCGATCCAATACAGAGCCGGTGTGCGGTATTCCGTTTTAAGCCGCTGTCGGAAGCCGAGATTTATGAAGTGATTGAACGCGTGGCAAGAGAAGAGCAATTAAAAATATCTTCTGAAGTTAAAAAAGCGCTGTATGAAGTATGCGAAGGCGATTGCCGACGACTGGAAAATATTTTACAAAGCTGTGCGGTCTTGCGCAAGGAGATTGACGCGGAATTAGTCTATTCGATGGCTTCGGTCGCCAAGCCGAAAGAACTGAAAGAAGTATTGGAATTAGCATTCAAAGGCAGTTTTTTGGACTCGCGGAAGAAGCTGTTGGACCTGATGCTGAATTACGGCTTGTCCGGGTTGGATGTGGTTAAGCAAATCCAAAAAGAGATCTGGAACTTGTCTGTTCCGGATCGGAAGAAAGTAGAATTAGTAGACAAATGTGGAGAAGTGGAGTTTCGCATGGTGGAAGGTTCTGATGAATATCTGCAGTTGGAAAGTTATCTGGCGTTTGTGACGCTGGTGGGGAGTAGGTGAAAGTTGAGAAGGTTTCGTTTACAACGGAAGGGAAAAGAGTAGGTGGATTTTTGTATCTTCCGGAAGGCAAAGGAAAATTTCCGGCAGTTATTCTTGTGCCTGGCTTCGGTGGTCTGGGTATGGCCATTTCACCATCAAGACCATCATTGAGAACTGACTTCTAAGTCAACATAACATCCCTACTAATCATTATCCACTCTCGGCGCCAGAATGAAACTCATCAGCAGCTTATCCACCACTTTATATTCTAATTTCAACGGATAATCGTTGCTGAAATGGACCGTAACTCTGTCCGCCAATTTTCCACCATTGGCCATCTTCTTCAGATACTCCAGGGAAAATTTCGCTTTATGCTTGTCTGCAGACGTCGCTTTGATCTGAGTATGATCATCGGATTTTATTTCAATCAAGGCTTTGGACAAATCACCTTCCGCTTTAATCAGCAGCAGATTCTTCTCGCCTAAAAAGGTGACGGACTCTGCCACCACACTTACATCTTCAATTGATTCCGACAACAGCGAGGAATCCATTTCCACAGTGAGCGGAAAATTCAGCTCTGGCACGCGCTGGTCTTTCTCTTCTAATTCTAAGGTGGCAATGGAAAATGACCGCGTGGTATTGCTTCTCATCACGATTTTTAACTTATTCTCTTCTGTCTCGAGCGTCAGAATATCGTCACTTTTCGCCCGGCGCAGGATCTGCTTCAGGTTCTGCAGATTGATGGCTACTTCTTCGGCAGAATCAACTTTGTACTCCGTGAAGCAGCTGCTTAATAACTTGAACACCACCATCGCCACATTAGCCTGATCCATCGCTGCTAATTCCAGTCCTTGCGGCGTGGCTTTGAATTTGGCTTCATTGACGAGATCGGAAATAATGCCTATGCTTTCCTTAAAGTATTTTGGTTCTGCTAAGACTAGTTTCATATAAATCCCCCTTAAAAGGTTCAAGCCATACCCGCTTTATAAGATTTGTTGTAGTAAAGTAGTACTATCGATACTATCGTACCACTTCAGTAACCTGAAACATTCTTAAGTATATTTCTTGCATCTCCAGCAGTGGATTCTTTTTCTTGAGACGGCCTATTTCCCTTTTCAGCGTCTCATTTTCCTTTTCTGACCGTTCAACCTCTTTTTCTGTTTTGTTCATTATTCTATGAGAACCACTCTGACTTTTTTTCCAATCCAAAGTTTTGGAACATAGATTCTGGCACTATTCCCTCCTCGTTCTGGTTTCTTTTCCGCAACTTCGTATCCTTCCATCTTCATTTGGATTGGCTTTTTCATTGTAGTTACGATATAACTATATTAACTACCTAAAGATTTCTATACTCCAGAATAGGCTTAAATCGCTTCAGAACTGTGAAGTATTACCCTCAGTTCATCGGCTTTTTTCCAGTTTTTGTTGTTTCTTGCTGTTAGTCGCTCTTCGGCTCCATCGTCTCCGCAGCCTCTTTTGTGCTCATGATCTTCAGTTTAAATTTCTTTTGCAGGCCATCGCGAACGTTAATCAGCCTTTCATTCTCTGTCAGGAAACATTCTCCCTGTGCGTCCATCACGGCATCGATATAACGCAGAAAACTATCACTGCCATAATCGTCGTAGAATCGGTCTTGGTATTCCTTCTCGTATTCCTCTTTGGTAAAGAGTCCTCGTTCTAGGGCTTCCCGGAGAACACGTTTATTGTCTTCATGTATTTTGGATAGGATACGCTGCACCATGGACTCCCGGATGGATAACGGCAGCTTCCGGACTTGCTCAAAGAGTGCCGGGTTGATGGGAGCGTATTTTGGAATCATGCTTTTGAATTTCCCTCTTGATCTCCTTTAACCTTTATCATTTTATGTCAAATCGCTGGGATATAATTTTAGATACTCTTTTATTAAAACGTCAGGATGCGGCGCTCCATCTCTTCCAATCAATACAAAATAATTCCCCGAAGACCAGATGGCAAATTCCCCCTCCTGCCAAATGTAAACTTTTTGAGCATTGAAATATTTTGGGGTCTTATCTTCTGCAGGCTTCTTTAATTGATTTAATAATTCAGCGTTACTGGATAAATCAACAATTGTAACCGCGTGAACATATTCATTAATATAATATGTGTCGATACTTTCAATTCCAGGTACCCCAATATTTCCTTTAACCGTTGAAGCCCAGTGCAACGGCCCAATATCATCTTCAATAACTGTAAACGAGCCATATTTCTGGTTGTTCAATGTAAACTCATTGGTCGCAGTCTCCCAGGCCTTTTGGTTTATTGTGTTTTCACAACCGACAAAACTTTTTTCAGAATTTTGAATTATATACGGACATAATGTTAAATACTTCCCTATATCCAGATAATTCTTGGCAACATTGTAATAATCGACGTTAGATCCTTCCCCGTAATACAGCCTACATTTTTTATGCCCCCAATGATGTCCGAAAGCATCGGACATCCCATAACTATGAAGTAACTCATGAGCTATTGCCCAACCAGTGGAGAAACTTAGTTTTTGTTGAGGGTCATTGAGAAGATTTGGGCAGAAGTAAAACTCTTGCTCCGAATCATAGACGCATTCTAAACCTTGGGCACCTTTACATTCGCCTCCTACTGAAACATCACTTATCTTCTTCCATTCCCCCGTCGATAAATAGTGCGGGCGATCATATCCGCACCAGCCATAATAATGCGTCCAATCAACAAATGCTATATAAATCCCCTGGCTCTTGGTTACCGGAGCATAAAATCTATTGCAATAATCGCCCTCAGAAAATTGAGCATAAGTGGTACTACTCCCTTTCTCCAACTCTTTTTTATTCACTATTTTGTGTGATAACCCGCCAAACATGAGAATTGTTTTTTCGTCAAATTCAAACTGAGGAGAGAATATTATTATGAATTCTACCTCCGCACTATTTATTATTGGAACGCCTTCTTTCTCACCAATTACTAATGGCTTAAGGGAAGAGAAAATATCTGTTCCAATGACTTTGGTATGATAAATATTTTTCAATTCAAGACCAAAATTTAAATTTTCTTTCAGTATGTCGCTGGCAATGCCAACTGCTTTTTTGATCTCATCGTCTGTTGCGCTATAAAAACCATCATCAAAAATAACAACGGTCTTAAAAGAGGGATTTTCTTCAGTTGATTCCTTGATACATGCACCTTCATTACAAACATAATCTTTTCCCAGCTCAGCACAATTTTTCTGCACATACTGATATTTATTGTCTTTACACCGCCCTTCAAATAAATATGTTTTCCCATTTGGAAAGGTGTAACAACTATCTTCTTTTCCCCCGGGGTAAATATTAGTTTTAACCGTTCCTTTCTCAAGAAAATTATCTCCTTGATCAGGATCTTCGCACCATTTAGTTTCTGTTGCAGTTTGTGCTTGTTTATTGCAAGATAAAGAACATTCTCGGTATTCTTTATTCTTTTTTGCTGCTAATAATTGGCTGCATTTATTTGTTTTAAAACAATCCCAATACGCCTGTTTTTGTTCAGCTGAAAGGGTATCATACATTGCTTCACCTGCAAAATTGCCAAAGGTTTGGCCCGGTTCAGCTCTGAAAAAGTAGAAAAATAACATGGTCCCTATGAGGAAAATAATGAGAACCGAGATTCCGACAATGCCAAACACCACTTTTTGTGGGACTTTTTTCATCAACAGAATAAAACAGTTTTACTATATAAACATTTACGCCTTTGTCACTACATACCCTTCCTTCGTATCTCCTACAATATATCCAAGCTTTTTAATCTTCTCCCTCAGTTCATCAGCCTTTCTCCAGTCTTTGTTGTTTCTTGCTGTTAGTCGCTCTTCGGCTAATTGAATCACTTCTTTGGGAATCTTTACTTTCTCTTTCTTCACCTTCTTCAAATCCAGCCCCAAGATTTCATCGAATTTCAACAGCAATTTGTATTTGTCTTTCTTTCCCAGCGTTTCATCTTTCAGCAGATCCCACATCATCGCCAGCGCCTGCGGCAGGTTCAAGTCGTCATTGATTCCATTCGTAAATCGTAATACATATCGCCCTTGCGCTTCCGGATGCTCTCGATCTTTTGCCCCTTTCAACTCCAGCACTTTCTCATTCAGTCTCCGCCGGGCCTGCTTCGCTCCCTCCAGCGCAGTGTAACTGAACATCAGCGGCTTGCGGTAATGCGTTCCTAAACAGAAATATCGGTAATCTGATGGCTGAAATCCTTTCTGTTCCAATGTTGACAGCGTCATAAAATTCTCTCCCGACTTGGCCATCTTTTCCCCAGAACCTATCACTAGAAATTCGCCGTGCAGCCAATACTTCCCCCATGGTTTTTTTCCAAAGGCAGCTTCTGATTGCGCAATTTCATTCGTATGATGCACGGAAATATGATCAATCCCGCCACAATGAATGTCAAACTGCTCTCCTAAGTATTTTGAAGCCATCGCCGAACATTCAATGTGCCATCCGGGATAGCCTTCTTTTCCCCACGGCGAAGGCCATTTCATCTCCTGCTCTTGAAATTTTGACTTCGTAAACCAGAGTATAAAATCAGGGAGATTTTTTTTGTAGGGATCTTTCTCCACGCGCGCCTGCGCTTCCGCCGTCAAATCCAATCTCGCTAATTTGCCGTAATCGTTCAATTTTGAAGTGTCAAAATAGACATTGCCGCCAGCGAGATAGGTGAATCCTTTTTTCTCTAACTTTTTAATCAGCTCTATCTGCTCTTTGATATGGTCGGTGGCCTTGCACCAGATCTTTGGCGGGAGAAGATTCAATTTCTTCATATCGTCTTTAAACGCTTTCGTATAAAATTCCGCGATTTCCCAGACGGTTTTTCCTTCCCGGCGTGCTCCTTTGAGCATTTTATCCTCGCCGCTATCTGCATCAGACGTA
>JACPND010000001.1 GCA_016185625.1 Candidatus Woesearchaeota archaeon
ATAGCTAAAGCTACACAAATCTAGTGCAAGAAGACAAGAGCCTAACGGCTTTTGTTTTTTGTCTTCTTTTCTGAGAAATACGTTAAACTACAAGAATTTTACGCCACCGGTCATAGACCGGGATGGAAAGACGTATTCTAAGTAGGACTTTGAATATCGATGAATGGGATGGTTATTCAAAGTCCTCTATATTCGAAGGATATACCAATTTTGTATATCTTGGGCTAGGCACAAGACTTGAAATCCGTAGATTTCATTGATTATTTATGTCCTTCGCTATAATATCTGATATTTAACTGTTTTTAGGCAAAGAGTATGAATGTTTTTTAAATAGGCCTCCTTTTTCTCTCGTATGAACTTTGAACGCGTCCCGCCTGTACCTTCGGCTCAAGAGCTTTTAGATGTGGCTTTCCGCAGGGCGAGAGAACACGCGCAGAGCGAGAAGCGGATGGGGACGTTAGTAGAGATCATCCGGCAAAAAGAAGCGGTGAAATTCGATGTCATGCACGACCGATTAGTCAGCACGTTGGATAAAACGATGCATTCGTTGCCCGAAACGATGAAATTGCCGCCATTCTACCAGCAATTGATGGAAATTACTTTGGATGTTCCGCAATTTAAGAAATCCTGTGGAGCGCTGAACTGGGCGATACAGAAATTGAAAGCCTTCCATAGCGTCTATTCCCGAAAACTGCATCAGGCAAGAAACCAACAAATCTTATCACAAGTTTCAAAAGAAGGATATGGCCGGATTGCCTCCATCATAAAACAGATTAAAGGAAATTTAGCCTATCTGGAGCAATGCCGAAGGATACTGAAAAGCTATCCGGATGTGAAAGAGATGTTTACCGTCTGCATCTATGGGTTTCCGAACGTAGGAAAAACGACCTTGCTGAACAGGCTTACCGGGAGAACCGCAGAAGTGGCCTCGTATGCGTTTACCACCAAGAGCATCAATGCCGGATATTTTACGGTGGATGGAAAAATGATTCAGGTGTTGGATGTCCCGGGGACGCTGGCACGGCCGGAGAAGATGAATAATATTGAAAAACAGGCCGAACTGGTGCGGACGGATCTGGCGAACGTGGTGGTCTATGTCTTTGACCTGACGGAAACGTCTGGATATACAACTGAAAAGCAGGAGGAGCTGTTTAAACGGCTTGGTTCGGAGAAGCCGGTGCTGGTGTATGTGAGTAAGACGGATCTGACGGAGAACAAGGTCATGAAAGGATTTAAACAGGAATATTATTCAGTGGATGAGCTGAAAGAGAAAATTGTGGAGATGGTTAAGTAAGGGCACCGGACATTTGTGAGTGAGGATTTTTCTTTCATTGAGCAATTTTACGATTATTCTGGCACCTATAGTTTCATATGTGTGAAACTGTGAAATTGTGAAACTAAGAAACCTTTAAAAAGGACAAGAATATTCTTTTGATATTCATGGAGCTTACAGAGGAAAGATTAGCCCGAGGCATTAGTGCCAGCTCTCGCCGGCAGATCCTGCGCTTATTGGCAGAGAAAGAGATGACCGTGAAGGATATTGCCCAGCAGACAGAGATGTCCATGTCTCTCACTTCCCGGCATCTGACCTTGCTTTCTGATCTCGGCTTGCTGAAAGTGCGCAAAGAATCTCCGTACAAGTATTATTCTCTTAAAATCAAAGAACTGAAAGAGCTCATTTTACTCTACGACAAGGTGAACGAGAAGCTATGAAAAAAAGAAAGATAAAGGCGGAGAACAAGATTTTGGTAATAGTACTTGTTGTAGCTCTCGTAGTAGCTCTCTTCGCACTTCTTGGCTCCTATTTTAAGAACCTTGGCTTGGCATCTTCTACCCCCGACTCCGCCGGCCAAGTGTTTCTTTCTTTTGGACGGCTGACGGGAGGACCACTAACAGGAGCGGCAGTGGGCGGAGGAGATGTAAGCTTGCCGGTGGAGGAAGAAGAGCCGATTGCTCAGCCGAACGAGCCGGTAAGCACCACTGAGAGCAAGGGCAGCGGTCTGCTCCAGGTTATGGAAGAAGCCACTTCTACCACTTGCGGTGATGTCACCGCCAGCCTGACGCTTACTGCCAATGTCAGTTCTACCGGAACCTGCATGAATATGCTCGCGTCAGACGTGGTACTTAATTGCGACAACTATAAAATCACCTATGCTTCGGATGGCGGATTGACGGAGTATGGAGTAGTAGGAAATGGCAGCCGCATCACCATCAAAAATTGCCGGATAGTGGAAGGGAGTACCGCTGGTAGCGGAGCAAATTATGCTGTCTTCCTGAATAACAGCCGGGATAACGTCATACTTAATAACACCGTCATCACAAATGATTCACAGAGTTACGGGATCTATTTTGTTCAAAACGTGAACAGTACGCTGATTGTAAATAACACGATTACGACCCAGCAAGCAGATTACAGCGTACTTATCGACTCCTTTTCCCAGGCCAATATCTTGAGGAATAATACTATTTTCTCCTCCTCAGCAAGTCTTTCGACGCGTGCTGTGTGGATTGGCGTGGAGTCTCATTACAACAATTTGTCGAATAACACCATACGCACGAAGGAGACTTATGGATTATTACTCTCCAATTCATCAGGATCAGAGTTTATTTCTAATACTATTGAGGGCAGGAGTGGTGGTGGTGGGTTTATTCCCTCAGTTATTGATACTAACAGCCCGATTGAGGATAACATCTTTACGGATAATAATTTTACCGCTACGGGAGCAAGAGTTCTATATCTGCTGAGTGGTGATGGTAGCTTCCGCAGGAATGTGTTTCGCGGAAATTTCCTCTGGTCCACAGGCTCTTCAGCATATGTGTCCAATTCGAATCTGATAGCACGAAATACCTTCACCAATAACACCGTTTTGGGAACTGGTACATCTCCAAATGCTGTTTTTAACCTGGATGGGATGTCAAATCAGGTTTTTTATAATAATACCATCATTGGAACGAATGGCAATATTGGCTTTTATCTCCTTGGAAACGCCAATAACAACACATTTGAATCCAATTCTATTAATATTTCTGGGAATGGTTATGGTATTTATATGGCAACATCAGACAGCTATCCCGACACTATCATGCAGAATAATACCTTTCTGAATAATAACATTTCGGCAGGGATAGGTTACGAAATCTACCAGTTAGGAACTGGAAGTAACGTGAATTACTTTGTATATAACAATTCTGTAGGCCAGATAAAATGGCTGGACAATGGCACAGGGAGTTTCCTGCGAAACCTCACCCTTAATGTGAGCAGTGAGCATGGGTTGGGATTAGGGCATACGATCTTCATAGGGGATAACGTCATAGGTATAAACACTTCTGCCTTCACCAATCCGCCGGGAGAAAACCCAAGATTCAATTCCAGTGTGGAAATAATAATGAGAGGGCTGGCCTTCGATCAAGTAGATAGGATTATGAAGGTGAATAATTTCTCATCGAATACGGTGGAAATTAATGCTTCCGGGACGGATTGCCTGGGAGCATCCTGTACTCTTATACGCTATTCCGGCGGGGTTCTCACCTTCAACACCACCTCGTTAAGCAGTTATGCCGCGGACGATCTTCCTGATCTTACTCCGCCAAATATCACCAACTTTTTTATGAATGTGAGCAATGCCAGCAATGTTACGCGAGGAACGATTCAGATAAATGCCACCGTTAATGACAGTGGGACCACAGACACGGTCCTTTTTGGCTTTACCAACAGCGTCAATAGTTCGCAGTTTAACGTGACGACAGCGAGAGGAGGGCCATACTACTTCGCCAATCTCAGCCTGGCAGCACTGACCGATGGACTCTTTACGATAACGATCTATGCTAATGATACTTCCCGGAATATGAATAATTCCGTCTCCAATCTTAGTTTTAGGGTGGATAACAGTCCGCCACCGGTTACTTTAGGGATGAATTTTACCAACGCATCCAATTTCAGCTCCTTTGCCAATTTCGGAGGATTGAATAAAATAGAACTCAGTGTCACATCTAACGATACCACCACCTAC
>JACPND010000015.1 GCA_016185625.1 Candidatus Woesearchaeota archaeon
GGGGAGAGAGAGAATGAGAAAAGAAAGCTCATTCCATCAGCCACACGGCTATGCGAATATCTCACTCCCCTCGGAGCTTGTACAGGAAATCGATCGGCTTATCGGACGCAGCCACATGGGGTATAAAAATAGAGCTGAATTGGTCAAAGAAGCTATCCGCAACCATCTGCGCAGGCTGGCGCTTGAAGAAAAAATGAAGCGTTAAATGCAATAATTGAATCATGAATGAATTCTCGCTTTCCCTTTTGATGTACATATCCTCGAAAATAGATATAAACTACTCTCTCTTATTGTCCCAAAGTGATGGTGAACAGATTCAGGAAACGGTACATCAATATTTCTATACCTGAAGAGCTCGTTCAGGAAATCGATGCTCTGGTTATGCGAAGCCATCTTGGTTATAAGAATCGGGCCGAATTGGTCAAAGAAGCCATCCGCAATCATTTACGAAGGATTGCCGTTGAGGAAACAAGCAGGCTTAATGTTGTTGCGTCTCCGGTGGATACCATTCTGTACGGTACACTTCCTAGAAAAGGGTTATAAGGTCATGCTCATTTTACTGGCACATGGATGGACTCCGAAAAACATATGTCAATATCTCGCTGCCGAAAGAATTGATTGGAGAAATTGATCGATTGGTGGCATCTGATCCTGCACGATTCAAAAGCCGGGCGGAACTGGTACGGCAGGCCATCGCTGAGCATATGAAAGAACTCGCAGCGTGGGACGAGAAGCGGAACGGCGGAAAGAAGTAAGAGCTATTGGCCAGCTTTAATATGTGATGTTGTTAACTTCTTTTTTGAGATTTTATCTTTAGCTTGTTTTTCTACCCAAGGGCATCTCTCTGAGCATTGAAGTTGATGGCGCAAATCGCCATGATGTTAAGCTTGCTCGACCTACGGTCGAGAATATTCAGGTTAAGAAACCGAGAGTTACAAAAAAGAGAAAACAGCATCTTTGCCTTGATGCTGGGTATGTTGGTGATGAAGTACAAGAGTTAGCAGAGGAATTTGGATTTACACTTCATGTTAGACCACGTGGAGAGGAAGCAAAAGAGTTGAAAAAGAATTCAAGAAAAAAAGCAAGAAGGTGGGTTGTTGAAAGAACACATAGTTGGATGAATAGATTTCGTGAAATTCTTATTCGCTGGTCTAAAAGATCAGATACTTATGTAGCGATGCTACATTTGGTATGTGAGGTGATTACATGGAGGGCAACTGGTCTATTGGGATAGGCTCTTAAGCTTTTTGGTATGGGTGCGTGATTCTGTTATCCCGAAACTGCTTCCGGTCACGAAACTACTTCCGGTTACATTCCTCCCAGACTTGCTTAGGTATCTTATACAACAAGCTCATGTGCGGCCGTTCCTCATTGTAGTGCCGCACATAGTCTTTCACGTTAGTGAAAGTCTCCGTAATAAACTCCGTCTTGTAACTCAAAAAGAAGCGTTCTATCTTGCCATTGGTCTGCGGTCTGTTAACCCTTGCTAAACAGTGCTTGATTCCCAATAGGCTTAATGCTTGTCCAAACTGTGTGTTTTCTGGTTCTGCATTTGGATGGTTGGCATAGTATTGCGAACCATGATCAGTCATCACTGCTTTTGGTTTTCCATATTCGGCGATACCGCTGCGAAGCAGCGCAATGCTATTTTCCGCTGATGCGCTCTTGAATATGCCAAAGCTGGTAATGAGGCGTGTTCTGTCATCAATATACACACCCAATTGCTTTCCGGTAAATGGGTCAAATGACCAATCGGTGTGCCATAAGTCGTTTGGATTCGGCAACTCATAGCGAACCCACTTGCGTGGCTTCTGCTTCTTAATGTTCGGAAAAACCATGTTGTTCCTGATCAGCACTTTTTCTATCTGTCTGTGGCTGACAGCAAATCCTTTTTGCTTTATGGTTTGCTCAATTCTGCATGGACCATACCCAAACCGCCTTCTCAAATCAAGAATTACTATTGCCGTAGTTTGGTTCAGTATGGTCTCAGAACGTCCAGTTTTATGGTCTTTTAGACCATCCCACACATCGCTGCCCGCGGCTGAATGAACCTCAGCAGATGAATTTCGGCAGGATATGGAATGGCACTATCCGTTTTGTGAGTGATGGCTAGGCCAATAAGTGTCTGACCAAGAGAACTATCTGCTCAAGTTAAGGTCCGAAAACTATGAATAATTACGTGAGTTGTGCAGCTTGGAAAAAATCTGGTTTTCGGTTGGTCAGCTGTAACGAGCAGAATTTATCGAATATGAAGAAGGATTGGAACTGTAATACGCCATCACGCATACGCCTCCTGCGCTATTTTTTCTAATTTGGTTCTGTTTTTCCGGAAAGGGGTTAACAGGGTATTTATTTCCCTGGCCACGGCATTCTTTAAATCCAACGGATGCAACTGCTTGCTGATAAAAGCTCGTTCCAATTCCACGGCAGTCTTGAATTCCAGATTGCCGCCAAATTTAGACGGACGCTCGATGAGCAGTGTTTGTTTGTGATCTTGCTTTAAAGTCATGATGACATGGGAAGCAAACGCCAGTACCCCATTATCTTGCACAATCCCTTCTTCACAATACGCACCTTTTACTTTTTCCTGCACTGTTTTCTCATCATCGAGCAGATCAATTTTTGATTTCGGATCAGAAGCCGACATTTTCTTGCCGACCAGGCCGGGAATCAGAGGCGTCATGATTTCGATGCGTGGTTGGTATCCCCTCCTAGGTAGATTTTCACGAGCAAACATCAGTATCTTGCGTTGATCCACACCGCCATACTGGATGTCCACTTTAAGATATTCTTCATCCAGCGCCTGCATTAATGGGTAGAGCAATCCGCCGAGTTTAGGATTCTCGCCGTATTTGACCACTTCTGAACCGGCGCGCTGGGCATCATGCGCCGTCACCATGGTGCTGAGTTTCATCAGATCAAGAAAGTATTTTTTATCAAGCTGAAAACTTGAGCCTTTGACCATTTCAAAGTTTTTCGTGTCGACGCCGATGGAATTAAACATGAGCGGGATAACAGTATAGTAATAATTATAGCGCTTTTCTAAGACATCCCAAGGCGTGTTATCCAAAGCACCATGGAGGTCGGCAAGCAGGAGTTTGACTTTGAAGCCGGCCTGTAAGAAATCCGCCAGCTTGAGAACCCAGACGTAATAGCCTATATGCGGCCGGCCGGTGATGGCGGTGCCTAGATAGACCGCAGGTTGTTTCTTGGACTGGAGCAGTTTGACTAATTCGTCCTCGGTGACGATTTCAGCGGTGTTGCGCTTGATGAGGGCTAATTTCTGGTCTGGGGTCATGGTAGTGTTAATATCATCTTTTCTCTAGTTCAAAAACCTTTTCTATTTCTTTTTTTAATTTTGGAAGGTCTTTCACAAAGACACCTCATACCTTTTCTATATCAACACTGAAATACGCGTGTGATAAAATATCTCTCATATCTCTTTTCATAGGATTCGTATCTCATCATGCAAAACTTTGTCTTTGAGCCTGGGCTGGAGGACATTATATTCTACCAAATCAACTTTTTTCCGAAGTTTGCTTTCTAATTCCAGCTTAAGGTGTACAAAATCAAGCAAACTTGCATCTTTCTTAACCTCAACTAACAAGTCAAGATCACTGCTTTTTCGCATCTCGCCACGCGCATAAGAACCAAAGATTCCGGCTTTTCTCACGCCGTTTCTCTTTAATATTGGCATAACTACGTTGGCTATCTGGTGAAGCTGCTTTGTTTTGATCATTTGCTTCTCATCCATAAAAGACCAAATCTATATAAATATTTAGGCAAAATATAAAAAGGGTATAATTCCAAAATTATGTTACAGGTTTTCCCGGTACACTTGCTCTGGCGTTTTCTAGCCTAAAGCATGACGAATCCGCTTTTCGTTGTACCATTTGACGAAATCTAAAAGTGTTTCTTGAGGATGCTTTTTCTTTCTCATTTTCATCGTATGCCGCCACTTCTCCATCTTGCCATTGGTTTGTGGGTGATTCCTCCGAGAAGTCCACAACTCAATACCAATGGCATTCAGTTCTTGTTCAAACTCAGAAAGTGCTCGTTCTCCTGTGTGTTTATAAAGAAAGTGTGAACTAATTCTGAAATTGAACAAGTGGTACTGGCTATCACAAATCTTTTAAATGATGGTTTTCTTACAGGAGGCATGAAACTTTATTTTCGGTCCGTATCTGATTATGTATCAAAGCGATTTGATGCTTTTGCTACCCTTGCCGAAACTCAGAAGGAAATGGAACGACAACTGAACAAGCTGTCTGGGTTCAAGCCTGCTGATTTAGACAAAAGTAGTAAGCTATATGCTCACGCTCAGTTTGTTAAAAAAATTTTGCAGAATAGCACCGTAGTGGAAACGGAGAATGGACTGAAAGTGAAAGCCTACCTAAATGAGGATAGCACCAAGAACAGTTATCACTTAGAATTAGAAGAGGAGTCTGGCTTCCTAGAAATTTTGAACAGGGTGAAGTGTATCTATGATGCGCTGCCTAACGATCAGGAACATTATCTGGAGGTGGCTTCGCGCAGGCCATATCAGATTAAAGATGGGGTCAAAAACGCAACTGAGAAAATAGAAAATACCGGCGGAATGACAGAACTGCCGCCTGGCTTTACTCTGCTTCCTAAGAAAGCGAAAATTCGTCATCCGGATTTTTTTCCATTTCCTCTCGGGCCCGATAGAGAAAGATGGCAGTTCTATAGCGATATCTACCAAGCAGATTTCAAAACCATCATTCAGTTCTGTGAACAATTTCCGCGATCCTTTCACTGTGCACTCGTTACTTCTTCAATAGGGTATGTCCAAATGGTGCTGACTAGAAGAGAAGTTTTCAACGATAATGATTTTTTGGAGAAGGGGAAGACAGCCGTATCAAAACCTAGGGAGGGCTTCCAGATTGAAGGCAAATTTTCTTCCAATAGTCGAGAATCGTTAGAAACAATAGTCGCGAAATTAGATGGAAAGCCAAGGCCCGTGAAGGTAACTTCTGCTTTGATCTAGGATGTTAAACCTTATAGAGGACTTCTCTTTGAATAACCCTCATTTACATCGATATTCAAAGTCGACCAAAGGGCACAAATATTTTATCTTTTTGTTGTGCCCTTTGTAGATACAACAGACAGAACTATCTCATCAATCATTTCTGTCTGTTGGTATCCTACTTAGAATGGTTTGACAAATTAGATCGGTTATTCAAACCATTCTATAGTGGCCGGGCTTTGTTGCCTGAACCGAAACAGTGGAGAAGATTGAACAGATGAATTTTGAATAGAATTATTTGACTAAAGGAGAACCCATTTTCTGGAAAAGAGGTTTTAAAAAGTAGGGTCTTTTTAACTGATGATATGACCGCAGCCATCCTCTTCGACTTTTGGGGAACTCTCGTGGAAACGGGCATCCCCAGCCCGCTGAAACAAATAAAGGAAATGCTGTCCATCAGGCTGCCTTTCTCTGAATACGTCGTCCGCCTGGAGCAAGTGATGATGACCAGGAAGTTCGACAGCCTCAAAGAAGCCTTTGAAGCGGTCTGCCAGGAATTTCGCCTCCGCTATCGGGACGAGCAGATTGAGGAATTGATCGGCCTATGGAACAAGTCCTGGATGCTGGCACAGCCCTATCCAGAGGTAGCGGAACAGCTGGCGGAATTGAAAAAGAAATATCGCTTGATCCTGATCTCCAATACCGACTGCTTCTCCATCGGAAAAGTAGTGGAAAAGTTTAATCTCGGAGAATATTTTGAGCGGCAGTTTTTTTCCTGCCAAATAGGGCTGTTGAAGACGAATCCCGCGTTCTTGAACAAAGTACTGCAGGAATTAGACGTTAGCGTTAAGGATTGTGTCTTAGTGGGTGACAGTCTGGAAAGTGACATGAACGCTGCGGGAAATGTGGGTATGAAAGGAATCTTAATGGATCGGCGAGACCGGCGGGAGTTCCAGCCCAAAATTAAAAACTTGACAGAATTAGAAGGTGTACTATGATGGAAATCACCTTTCTGGGAACGGGCTGCATGGCGCCGACCAAACAGCGGAATCATTCGGGCATGGTCTGGCAGTATAAAGATGAATACCTCTTGCTCGATTGCGGCGAAGGCACCCAGCGGCAGATGCGCTTGGCCGGCATCAAACCGGCGAAAATCACCCGCTTGCTGATCAGCCATTGGCACGGCGACCACGTATTCGGCATTCCCGGACTGATGAGCACGATGGGGGCGGACCAGTTCGCTAGCAAGTTAAGGATTTATGGCCCGCCGGGAACGAAAGAATACTTCCAGCACATCTTCAAGTGGTTTTCCAGCAAGGATATTATTGAGCATGAAGTGTACGAAGTAAACGCCGGAAAAGTTTTTGAGACGGACGATTTTGAAGTGCTTTGTGCGCCGTTAAAACATTCGGCAGCCTGTGTTGGGTATGCCTTGGTGGAAAAAGATACGCGGCGGATTCTGATGGAAAAAGTGAAGAAGCTGGGAATACCTGAAGGGCCGCTGATTGGCAAATTACAGGAGGGGAAAACAATTGAGCATAAAGGGAAGAAAATCCATCCGGATGACGTGAGTGTGGTCGTGAAAGGAAAAAAAATAAGCTATGTGGCGGATACCCGTCCCTGCGATGGCGCAAACCTGTTAGCCAGTGAAGCGGACTTGTTGATTGCCGAAGGCACACATTTAAGTGATATTGAAGAGAAGACGCGGCAGTTCATGCATCTGACGGTGAAAGAGACGGCGCAGATTGCGTCAGAGAACGGCGCCAAGAAATTAATTGTGACGCACATCAGCCAGCGGTATAAGAGCAGTGCCGAAATCGTCAAAGAAGCACGGGATTATTTTGATAACACGATTGTAGCGGAAGATTTGATGAAAGTGAAAGTGTAGTTTTTGCAAAAGAGGTTCTTGGGTGTGTGATAAAAGTATGAATCGGCCTACAATTTCCATAATATACTAAGAGCCTATCCCGATAGGAATAAATACTGGAAGTGTATGTAATTGACTGATAGTTCTATCCTATTCAAAATTATAATAAGCAGAGGGTATCAGTCAGATGACTACACACCTAACTTTCCTTGTTCATAAATGTTTTTAAATGGAGGAAACATTGCTTTATGATTAAGAAAGGTGAAAGCATGATTATCAATGTCGGCTCATTGAACAAGATAAAAATCGAAGCTGTTCGGGAAGTGCTTGCTGATTACGATTTCTTAGCTGGTGCTGAAGTTATAGCCGCAAAAGTTGATTCGGGCGTATCCTCACAGCCGCTTACTTTAGAAGAAACAATCATTGGCGCAAAAAACAGGGCGGCTAAGGCGTTTCTTGGAGAGGGGTATAGCATTGGCTTAGAATCTGGAGCACATTGTATCGAAACACGCCATTATGAAAGGCTTATGGAATTAACGGTGTGCGCATTATACGACGGTTCACAAACACTTTTTGGTTATTCCTCAGCTTTTGAAATTCCGGCCCCCCTGGCGCGGTTGTTAAGAGAAGGAATGAATCTCGAACAGGTGTGTATAAAATTGGGAATAACGACCAACCATGACCTTGGAGAAGCAGAAGGGTTAATTGGCATTCTAAGCCTAGGAAAACTGGTCAGAAAAGAATATACGAAACAAGCAGTAAGAACGGCTTTATTTGGATTGCAGAATCCTGAATTATACAAGTTAGAACCATGAACACCAAAGCCAAAGGCACGAAAGGAGAACGGGAACTGATCCACCTGTTCAACCAAAATGGCTGGAGCGCCATCCGCACGGCCGGCAGCGGCTCACAACATTATCCTGCCCCAGATATTCTCGCCGGCAATG
Organism: Candidatus Woesearchaeota archaeon; assembly: GCA_016185625.1. Lineage (GTDB taxonomy): Archaea > Nanobdellota > Nanobdellia > Woesearchaeales > GW2011-AR9 > JACPND01. The sequence goes on from JACPND010000015.1 coordinate 7,802, forward strand.
CGATGCGCAGAGTAGCCATCGAATGCAAAGTCACCAAAGAGCAGAAGAAATATTTTCCGGACGAGGAGATTGTGCAATTGCGCACCTTCGCCCAGAAATTCGGAGCCGAGAGCTGGATCGGCGTGCGCTTCCCGCGCGAGCCGTGGTACTTTCTGATGCTGGAAGATCTCGAACGCACCGGCGAATGCTGGGCGGTTTCACTGGAGAAAGCGAGGATAAAAGGGTTAAAAGTAGAAGAATTGTTGGAGAAGGATCTGCCTCTTTTTGTCGAATAGGAGATACCCGCCCCATTAGGCTTAATAGATACTTTACAGCACCATCTTTATCACCATAACAACCAATATCGCAAAGACCAATACTTCGGCCATCCCGCCCGTCCGTACGAAGCCGCGTATTCTGTACCTCGAAAACGGGTAGAGAAACGCCACTCCCATTGGCGTAATCGCATCGCCGACCAGATGCGCAACATAGCCAATCAGCAGCGCCCAGGCATAATAATTGCTCCACCAATACGTCACGGCCAGAAATACGAATGCTGCCATGACCAGCGAATGAAAAATCCCGCGATGGCGGGTGAACATGGCCACCATAATCCCCACAATTCCGCCCCCGCGGTTGACTTTGCTGTTAGGTTCATCTATGTCCGGCAGGATGCTTCCTAATAACACCAATGAAAAAAATAGCAATACGCTCCCGCCGGTAAAATGATCCTTGGTCAAAAGAAAAAATAATGCCCCTAACAAAAGATGCGTCTTGAATAGCATGCCCCCGGAAACAAGAACAGATTATTTAATGCTTTCGACATTAACGTTTTCCAACCGTTCCATCTCTTTCTGCGGATCGGCTTTCTCCACCATCTGCACGTTAAATTCCAGCCGCTGAAACATCTCATTATTTTTCACGCGCCCAATCAGCTTAAATTGTTCTCCCAGTAAATCGCTCTTCACGCTCTCAAAAGAAGCAGGATTGTCTTTATACTGCACCATCACTTCGTCGCTTTTCTCCAGCAGATGCAGGATCTGATTTTTCCAGAACACCCCGCTGATCGTTCCCGTGCTGTCATCTAATACCAGATTCAAGACATAATTCAGCTGCGGCTGCACTGCTCCATGCTCCGAGCAGGTATTTTCATTCGCCCGCTTATTACACCGCGGGCAGACAAAAAAGAAACGAGGATCAAATATCCGCACGACCGTCCCGAGAATTTCCACTGAATCTTCACCGGGCTGCAAATCCTGTATTCTCCGCCGCTCGATCGTATTGGTCTGGCGCACCACATCCACTTTTTCATCCGGCGGATTGATCAGAATCTGCCCTTTATCCAGATGCACTTCCGTCCCCATTTTATTTTCGCGCACATACGCTTCTTTTAACAGGATAATGTCCCCCTCCTGAATTTTCTGAAACTCCGTCACTTGGTCGTTCCAGAACACCACGCGGATACTGCCGGTCTCGTCGCCCAGCATCAAAGCGGCGACTTTCCCCTTCATTTCACCTTTGATAAATTCCCGCACTTCAAACCGGCGCAGGACTTTTCCCACGACTGAAATGGAACGCATGCCCGGATAGAGTTCTTTTATCTTTAACTTCGTCCGCTCATTCACGGTGGAAATGCCCAGTTCATTGGCGATGATATGGATGGCCCCTTCCTCGCTGATTAATCCGGAAAGTTCGTTGATTTTCTCTTTTACTCTTTTTTCTAAATCAGCTGGCGTAAGTCTGCCGCTGACGATGATCTTGTTTTTCAGCTCATCAAGAGGGATTTTGAACATGATTTTAAGAGAAAGAAAGTGCTTTATAAGGTTTTAGGTAATTAAGGATATAGAAAGGTTAAGAACCTATCCCGTTAGGCGTTGGCAATACCGATACAAAACGGACCAGGAGAGATTCCTTATTTTGGCTCAACGTGGTAGCCGCAAACCAGAATTCCCTGTCCGGAGTAATACGGCTATCCTGAACACGATACACTATTTTCCCTTCACAGAGATAGGCTTTGCCCGCTTCTTTTTGGAAGGCACATTCCGTGGGCTGTTCCAGCTCGATTTTTCCATAGAAGCCGAGCAGTTCATTGCTGGGAACAGTGCTGAATATCTCCGGCGGGCTTCCGGGAGCATTATTCACGGCTTCCCCCCAGTTGGTGTAGTAGATGCGGTATTTCTCGGCAGCCGGATCGGCGTCGAATGTTATCTCGTAGAAGTCAGGAAAGGACTGTACTCCCAGATTGTCAACTTCGAAGGGGAGGGTGTTAGCAAAATCTAAGGCGATTTGATAGTGTACCGCCTGAAAACTGCGTATGTATTCCTCGCCAAAAGGGAGATCATATACACTTTGAATACAAAACGCCAACAGGCGGCTATTGGCCGGATACTGCTCTAAACTGCCGCATTTCCCATACTCCCATTCTTTTTTCTTCGTTTCTTCTAGGCAAACAATCAGATTTTTTGTATTGCGACAAGTATCAACGAGATGCCGTGCCGTTTCTTCTAACAATAAATACTCGTCAAATGAGTACCCCAAGTCCAAAGAAAAACTAGTATCATAGGTATATTTTCCAGTTGGGCTTTTGATTGTTTTTTCCCTTCCTTTCCCAAAGAATATTGTTCCTTTATTTCCGAATTGAATGAATGGAAGTAATTTTTCTTGTGCTTTGGCATTGACCGCCCCAGCGAGGTCAGGCCAGCACCAGCGTTCTTCTTTATTCCATAAAGAAACATCATCAACTGCCCCGCAGGTGGACGCACTTTCAAATCCTCCCTGCCCTGCCAGTTCCCGGGCAATCTCTATACCCGCATTACGCACCCGTATTTCCATCTGCAATTGCTCTTTCTGCGCTTCCAGATAATTTTCATTCAGAAACTGCAGAGCCCATTCTCCTTTGATGGCCGGAGCCTGCACACCTGCTCTCGCGGCAATGAAAAAAACAGCGAGCGCGGCAAACATCCCTAACAGGATCCAATGCACTAAAGCTCCTTGGCGGTTCATGTTCGCACCCGGGTAAGGCACTGCTGCGTTTCATCGCTCCAGACGCAGCGAAGGTTTGGCGTAGCATGCAGTGAAACCGTGTCTTGTTGACAGTCCGAAGCCGCAGCATAATCTCCGCATTCGGTGATGGTTCTTCCCCCCAGAACTTTGCTGTGTGCAATCTTCTGTTCAATATCTACTCTCTCCAAATTATATCCCTGTGCACTCGCCACCCGAAGATTGTCGATTGCCGCATCACGCTGTCTGAATTTGGAAAGTGCCTCTAGTGATTGTTGTTCGCTGGCCTGGGCCGCACCCTGCCAGGCTACACTGATAAAGAACAACAGGAAAAAAGCGACAAATACGGTAAAGAGGAAATCAAACAAATCATCCATCATCCCTTTCTTAGATCTTTTCCTGAACATAGATCACCATCACGTCTTTGGTTATTCCCATCTCCGTTTTGACGAGGACTTCTTTGTAGAGCGTAAAATCGTCTTGGTTGAAGTAATTGTTCGTCGTCAGCTCTTTTCCTGCAACCTGTAGCCGGAAATTAAATTCTTTGAATCCTTTCTCTTTTTCCGTGCGATAGCATTTGTTCAAATTTTCTTCTGTAAATATATCCACGTCTACAATCCCCGGATGAATAATGTCCTGTTCATCCACCCAGGCAAAACAATTATCGGTAAAGCGCAGGCTGATAAGCTCAGCGCGCAATTGCGGCGGAACGCGCGTCAGCGCATTACGATAGATAGCAATAGTATAAGCAAAGGAAAGCACGACCATCGTAATGACGACCCCGGCAATCATCCAGTAGATAGTTTTCCTGGCTACGTCAAATTGGGATTTACGGTTCATCTGCGGCACAGCCTCGCAAGGTTATTCTCTGTTGATTTTTTTCCAGGCAAAGCCACGCCGTTTTTTGGGCGATGCCTTCCGCAGTATAGCCGTCGGGAAGGAAAAAGTCACGGCGCACCCAGATTTGTTCTGCTTCTCCTTCTTCAAAGACAGCCACCGCACCGGGCGTAAGGATAACATTAAATAAAGAAACATTTTGAGGATACTTCACGACCGCCTGTCCGGGAAGCGCAGCTAAGACGTCCATCATCAGGCGCAGATCCTCGGCGACCACGATCTTGGCCGTCAGCGTGGATTTTCCATACGCTCTCCCGACGCCGATCATCATGCCTACCACCAGTATGACGGTGATGATTTCAAATATCATCAGTAACATACTGGCTGCTTTTTTATCCATCTTTTTTGATTTGTTTGATTTATTTTTTGGGGTTCATCTTGCTTCCAGGAAAATTTGTCGACTTTCTTTGGCCATTTGCAGGACGTTCCGGCGGGGAGCTTCATACTGCGCATCGGGCAATGTTCCCCGTATATCGGAAAACAACAGGCGCTCAATCACAAATCCGTCACTGCAGAGATAGGCATTTACCTCGTGGGATGTTCCGATACCACAGTTCAGCATGACCAGATCAGTCGCTATCTGCTCGCAGGAAAATTTCGTTGGATGAACAGTATAAACACCATCAGCCGATTCAACATCAGAATCCTGAACCAGACAAAAACATCTCTCCTCTAAAGCGCAGACCGAGGGACGTTCTATCCTCACCGTATAATCGCGGGCCGCAAAGCCATCCACATCAACTTCAACAAAAGGCTTGTGGGGCTGAAGGTAAACCACGGCGGTTTCTTTGTCGAGGATAAGACGAGTGGTTTTTCGTTCTTCTGGTTCTTGGGTTGGCGCGGCAGCCAGCGACCGGATGTCAATAGCGAATTCGCTAAAATTCTCCTCTGCCTGCTCGCTCAGCCGTAAAAACTTGCTCACCAGCGCCGTGGCAAAACCAAAAATGAATATGGCCAGCACTACGGTCACCAGAAAATCAAGTACTATGCCTTTCTTCAGGAATTTCTTCATGAGGGGATCCAACGATTGTTGCCGCAGCGATAGCGTGCCGATCCCGCCAGTAAAAGCTGGTCATTCGCACTGGCGCTGCATAAATACCATTCTCCCTGTTTGCAGAGCAATGAACCGGTGCTGCCTTTCCACTGCCATTCCAGCAGGTTCTTTGGCTCGTCTTCATTAGTATTGGTGAGATAGCCGTAATGATTAATCTGCTTGTACGCCAGCGAGTCCAGAACAAATCCTTCTTCCGCAGCAGCCTGGCCGCAATCATCAGGATCGGTGAGAGTGTCGTCTTCTGAAATCATCACCCAACAGCCTCGTGTGGTTAATTCTGTTGGAAAGTCGCCTTGACAACCGCCTGCAGCTTCACAGTCACGGCCTACAAACCCCAGGCAGGTTTGCCTGATAATCGCCTGCTGAGGGCTTGCACTTCCGTCATCGCCGCCAAAAATCTCAATCGATTTATATTTGGTAAATCCAAATTCCTGAAATTTCTGGTTTTTTAAAATGAGAAAAATGAAAGCCTCATTATTTTGTTCCCCGGCTGCACCTTCATTGAGTGAACCATCCTTATCTGCAACTAATTTGAGATAGCAGCGCACTTCGCCTTGGCCGTCACAGGCATCTTGTTTGCCCACCGTAATGGTTTCGCCCAAGGAAACTTCGCTTCCTCCCTGCATGCCGGGAAGAGTGGTCACGCTATCGGTGCTGCGGCAGTTTCGCTTATCCAGATCGCAAATCTCAATCTGCGCTTTCACACTCTCAATAAAGCTTTGGGTGCCTCCATTCTTGAGCGTGAAGGAAACGCTGACTTCTCCCTCTTCTTGGTTTTCCAAATCTATCACGTGCTGTGTTTGCTCTGCAGAATCAACTTTGGTATAAAATGTGGTAATGATGACATCCCAATCTCCTGCTCGCCCAGTAATCTCTGCGGAAGGCAGTTCAATTGCTTTTCCCAACACGTTCTGACAGTGGGTGGGACAATCTTCTTTATTCTCCAGCAGGCATGCTGGATCCGGCTTACCGCAGCTCTGCATATCCTGCTGCGCCTGTGCTATACTTGTTCCCTTCGGGCATCCAGGCAGCGCTTCTTCTTCTGCGCCTGCCGTTGACAAGCAGGGGCATTTATCAAAATAATTTGCCACTTTGTCCTTATCGCAGTCATCAAAATCAGCGAGCTCGGTCGTTTTCTTTCCTAATGGGCCGTACTTTGTCAGCAGTACGGCGCCAATTATCAGCAAGACGATAATGGGAATAACGATTTTTACCAATTCCTCCATGGCAAACCCTTTTTTCATCATTCTGTTCATGGTTTACACCTCATTCTTCACACTTCATTCTCCACCTAAATCCTTGACGATGCAGCCGCCGGTCTCGATGGCCTTAAGATGATCGAGTGTGACCATACTGACGTCGCGTTCATCGCTGCCGTAAAAGTCGCGGTATGCGGCACCCGCTGCCGATGTGACAAAAAAACCAGTTGAAAAAGTCAAAGCCAATCCGGCAGGAATACAGGCGACCGTCGCAATGCAGATGGTAGCGCCGAGAGCCGACAGGGCTGCTAACGGGGTGGACCACCAGTAGCCGCTGCCGCTTTCTTGGGCGTTTTTGGCCATGAAAACGATCCCATACGCTTCCTGCGGCGCAATCGGACTCATCACGGCTGCAGTTCCCGGTCCGCCATAGTTTTGGATATAATCAATATATTTTTTCCCTTTAATCTGGCGATGATCTTTTTCCGCAAGATAGTTCCACATCTCATTTGTAGGAATGAGGCCGCCGTCGATTTCCTTCTCGTCTATCAACGCCGTATAACAGAGAAAACAATCATTTTCTCCCCGGTGCACCCCCAGAGCTTTCCGGATCAATTCCGGATTCGCTAAGATTTCTTCGTACTTCCCTTCTCCCATCATCCACCAGCAGCGAGCCATCAAATAAGCCAGTTGGTCTTTGATCTCCTGCCGGTCCCCGGAAATTTTTTTGTCGATAGTTTTGCAGAGGACGGGTGAGAGCGCGGTGCCGCTGACCGTCGCCTGCGCCCGGAAGGCAATACTGTTGCGGCAAAGGTTCTCAGCAGCTTTCTCGTCCGCCTTGGCCTGAAACCCAACTATCGTCATCGTGATCAATATGAACGCCGTGAGGGTTGCCACTGTGGCAATGATGACCGCCATCACGTCGCCGCGCTTGTTCATGTTTTTCATGTTTGACAGAGTTTAATTTTATTTTCCTGGAGCAATTGAGGAATAGTCGTCAGCAGATCATCGTCATTCAGGCCTTGGGCAGAACTTGCTCCATCCACTGTCGGAAAGAAGCAGATATGCCGGTTGTCTGGAGTGAACAGCCAGGCCTGCCCTTCAAAATCCTGCAACCCGGCGCCATAGTCAATTCTGTTTTCATCCCATCCACCGGTATCAAATGCAATCTTCACTCTCGTCACGGGATTAAAATACGCTGCGGTGCTCCTCTCTTGACTACTCGCAGGATTAAGATATGTTTGCTCAAACCCCTTCACCAGGTCTTCCGAGCCGGCGATGACGCAGGGTACGATCCCGATGATGGACAAAGACAGCTCCGTACTCAATTGCGTGCCCCCCGCACCACCATAGACTGAGATGATCGTGGCATCCTTGCTGGCATCATGTTCCAAAACAATCGACGTTCCTTTCTCCCCTAACGGCGGAAAACCGCCATAATTCAAAAAGCAGCCGCCATCTCCAGCTTTCATCGTTTCTATAGCCTCTTTCAGCTTACGAATCTGCTGCCAATGCTCTGCCGGAATCTCCACGGCACCCGCTTTCAGTTCTTCGGCGCCAATTTTTGGCAAGAATTCTTTTGCTTTCAGGCTCGCAGCTTTTACTTTTTCCAGCGCTCCGCTTTCCGGCACGAAAAAGATTCCGATAATGATCACGCCCGTAATAATCGCTATCGCATACAGCACTAATTTCTCAGCAGCTACCATCAGAACATCTCTCCAAACCTGGCGAACAGGCCTCCGAGATCCTGATTGAGCAGAAAATACCAGGAAAGCAAAAACAAGAGCAGCAGCACGCCCAGAATAATCATCATTAACTGCCACATTTCCATCCCTTTCTTATCATGAAAAAAAGTAATTGTGTTCATGGCGCCACCTGTCTCCCTAGTCTCCATAAAAAATACAAAAATATCATGCCTAAAATAATTGACAGCAAGGTAATGGCCAGCGTCGCAGGACTTGCCCATTCTGCCCTTTGCGTTGCCATTGTCCTCACCCTTTTTTCCCGCGGAAGCAGCATCTGATGGTCGTCGATGTATCCGGAAGGGTGCTGTCGGCGCCGGGACATTCAAACGCCGTGGAAATGATGCCTTGGTCTTGCTTGCACTCCGTCGAAGAAACACATTCTCCGCCTTTGCTCTCACAGCTTGCTATTTCCAGACTGAGCGGATTCACTTTTCCCGTAAAGATTACCATCAGCACAATCAAGACGACGAGCGCAATGACCGCCCCGATGATGATCCACCACATGTTGGCATCCGCCTTCCGCATGATTAACTCCCAAACGCGCAGCCGGCGCCTTCACAGATGCTTTTATCTACTTGGCCTTTGCAGCGGGAGATCTCATCACGGAAATTTGCTTTTGCCAATTCTTTGGCATCCGGCGATGCAGCTTGGCTAAAAGCCGTGTCAAAGGTTACTTCGGATGTTGCTGTCGGGTGGCATTCGCCATATTGAACTCTGAAGACCGCTAACTCAGCCTTGCCTTCTTTACTCACACCCAGCGTAAACTTCCCGATCTGTGTAGTAAAGATAACCACCAGAACCACCAGCACAATTAATGCTAATGCCGCTATTATTATCACATTCAACGATAAGCCTTGTGCTTTTTTCATCATTCACACCTCATTTTTTATTGATAATCTATTAATAACAGAGCGTAACGAAAAAGGTTATATAAATGTTGCTAAGGCGGGATTACAACATTGCTCTCTTCCACGTAATATTTATAAAGAGAACATCACTTTAGGGTGGTCATGGAGCTGGAGCGGATAACCCAAAAAACTTTTTTAGAAAGGATACGCCATCGTTTTTCTGGCTGGCTGATGCCATTGGTTGCGGCTGGATCTTTCGCGGCAAGTTCCTGTTCTAATAATGATGAAGTGGGCGCGAGCGGTGGCGGCCAAGGAGGAAACTGTATCCATGATAGCGACTGCCCGGGAGATGAAGTGTGCGATAACTATAATTGCACCAGTCCGACATCAAGAGGTTGTGATAAACAATGTGTGAGTATTAAGACGGGTAAAGTGAGCGATTACTCCTGTTCCGAAGATTGGGAATGTGGAGTCATTGATCATTATCAGGAATGTAAGCCCGTGTGTGTTGGTTCCCCAGGCTCCTCCTCTTCGGATTTCCAGACTGACAAACCATCGGCTCCAGCCACCAAAGTTTTTCAGAAATCATATACTGCTGACCTGCTCTCTGTTTCAGATTCCCTCTTGGAATTTTCAGCTGATTCGGTGTATGCCCAAAAACTGCACCAAGGAGATGTGATCGCTGCTGGCGTGTCAGATAAAGCTCCGTACGGCCTGCTGCGGAAAGTGAGTAGTACACAAACTTCAGGAAATAAAATCGTCGTCAAAACCACGCCGGCGACCTTGGAAGACGCGATTGAAAAAGGCAGTTTCTCAGGAAGCATCGCGCTTACGCAGGATTTCGGCCAGACATCAGGAGCATTATCCGGATTCGGACAAAAACAAGGTGCATCGAGTGCCGACCTTTTCAATCTCGATATTGACTTCGACAATAAAGATCTCTATCAGGGCATTGTAACTCTAGATGGCGGGCTGACCGCAAATGTAGGGATGGAGTTCGACCTTGACCTCGACTATTTCAAAATAAAAAAAGTAAGATATTCCATTGTCGGAGAAGAAGAACTGAACTTGAAACTCACGGCAGATTTGAAAAGTGAAATTCATAAAGAGTCTAAGCCAATTGAACCCATCAAATTTGCCCCGGTGACTTTTTTCATTGGGCCGGTTCCTGTCGTCGTGGTTCCCAAACTCACTGTTACATTTGGTGTGGATGCGGGAGGAGAAGTCGCTGCGGAAAGTTCGCTGACACAGACACTTGATCTCGAAGTGGGAATAGAATACGCTTCCGGAGCGTGGAAACCTATCAAGACCGTCAACAAGGATTTCTCTTTTGACCCGCCGCTAATTACCGTTGCCAACGGCATGGTGGAAGTGTATACCAAGCCGGAACTGGGCGTGGACTTGTACGATGTCGCCGGTCCCTATGTCCGCGTGCGCGCTTCGTCAAAAGCAGAAATGGACGTCACCGCTAATCCCTGGTGGGAGATCTCTGCGGGATTGGAAGTATTGGTTGGCGCAGATTTTACCGTATTCGGCAAAAGTTTAGCCTCATTTGAAAAGAAGGCACATGCAACCAGCAAAGTGCTTGCGTCTGCTGATGGCGGCTGCGGCGACGGCGAATGCAATTATCTGGAAAATAAGAAGAATTGCGCGGAGGATTGTGCTTCTGAAGCGGCCTGCACGCCGAAGAGTTATAAGGATTGTGTCGGTAACTACTATGTAGCCTGGTTTGACAGTTGTGGGAATATGGGGGATGTCACCCAGGATTGTACCGGTAAAGAAGTTTGTCAGGATGGGAGTTGCGTCACGCCCGAATCAACTTGCACATCCCAAGCAGACACAACTTGTTACGATGGAGACATTATGTGGGTAAATAGTTGTGGGAACATGGAGTACCTTCTCGCAGAAGATTGTCAAAGTAATGGTTTGGTTTGTGATGACAGCAGTGGCACGGCGGAATGCGTTTCAGATCAAGGTTGTAATCCAGCAGCAGGATGTAACGAGCCAGATTGTGTGTTTTATGATGATTTTAATGGAAGTACTCTAGATACGGAATGTAAGTGGGATATCTCAAAACTAAAAAAATATTCTCTTTCCGGAGGGATACTCAAGATGGATGCAACTTCCGAAAGTCAATATTTATCTGGTAAGCTTAATTTTAAAGAAGAAACTTTTGATGCTTTAGAAGTTAGATGGAGGATTAGTGGTGCACAGGGTTTCTTTGCAGGATTAGTCTCTTGGGATAATTTTTCAATGCAGTATGATCCTCTTTTCGATGAGATTAATTTAGAATGCCCTTTCAATGATTCTACCATCAGTACTCCTACTTCTTTGAATGAATGGCACACAAGTAAGTTAGTAATGAAGACGGGGGGGGAATATTCCACAGAGATGAATATGGAATACTTTTTAGATGGAATATTAAAAAAAACAGTATTGGACTGTAAAGGGAACAATCCAGATTATCTTTATGTAGTTAGCTTGGGATGTAATACTATATATAACCCGGAGAATAAGCCATTGGTATGTGAAATAGATTATATTAAATCAGAGAAGAATTAAATAGGTAAGATAAACATTTCTTTTACGATAATGAACACAAACAACAAGACAATTGAACTGGTGATCATGTACAAAATTCTTTAAGTGGGCGAAAATCCGCTGTAGCCTTTCCTGTAAAATTGAGAGAACTATCAATGTGAGGCTCCTTCTGTATTCCCTGTTGATGGCAGTTTGGGTAAGGGTAGAAAGAGTTAAACTGCTCTTTCCAACCAAATTATTTATATACTAGTCTTGTTTACCCTAACATGAACATATGTTAACTATGAACTTAACAATGGTAAAAACCAGACTGCCTAAAACAGAACTAGCCTTGGAAAAAGCATATCAAAATTGCGGGAAGAGAAGTAAGTTTCGAAAGATTGACTGCCAGCAATTTCCGGATTATATGGTGAGAAGCCAAAAGGATCTGGCCTCAGCAGATAACGATTTTAAGAATGGCGATTATTATTGGGCCAGAATCAAAGCGTATCAAGCCTTATTCCATATGCTTAATGCTTTGCTGGTAAAGAACTGTGGCTATTACTCCAAAGATCATGGCTGCATCTTGGCAGCGTTGCTAAAAGACAAGATTATTACTGATAAAATCGCCTTACAGCTGCATGTAGTGGTTGAAGATGTAATCAAAAGGAAAATAACCTCTTCTGAAGATGCTGTGCAGGACATTGATGATTTGAGAATTCAAAGAAATTTTGCTTTATACCAGCCTAAAGCCTGGAAAGAAGTGACTGAAAAGGACATTGAAGAGGAATTGAGGAAAATAAGAAATAATATCGCTATTTTGGCGGGGTTACTATGAATTTCTTAAAAATACTGCCTTTAAGCCAGGGGCGTCTGGATATTTTATTCGAAATATATGCAGAAGGAGAGGATTACTTGAGAAATATCTCCAGGAAATTAAAGATGAATCCTTCTCTTACTTTTACTATTTTAAACAAATTGCATGAAAGCCAGTTTGTGATTAAACGGAAAGTGGGCAAAGAAGTGCAATATTCTTTAAACCGAAATAGGGATTATGAAATAGTGGTGAGGCTTTTGGAAGAGTATCATATAGAGAAAATAATTAATAGGTCCAAAACTCTGAAAGTAATGATTAATTTATTGATTAATAACAAAGAATTAATTAAATCCAGCAAGAAGATTTATCTTTTTGGCTCTTATGTTTTGGGTGATTATACCACGGAAAGTGATATCGACATTCTTTTTGTTAATGAGCAAAGGAAGTTGGTGGGGAAAGCTTGCCGGGAAATTTCAATAGTGATTGGAAAGAGCCTGAATCCTTTAATTTATACTAGAAAAAAGTTTACCCTGGATCTGTCTAAAAAAGAACCTTTACTGGATTCGATTGTTAATGGAATTAAGAATCGGGCGATTATAAAATCCTGAAAAAAAGGAACTCTTCAATCACACAGCATCAGCACGCTCTCCGCATTCCCCGCTTCCGTGTTCAGCGGAAATGAACCAGAAGAATCTCTCTCTTTCTTGCCAGGACATCCGCCCAAAGAGCCGGTAATCTCGACCAGCATGACCGGCTCGGTCTCTATGGTCGTTATCAGTGAAGATCGGAATTCATACTTCTTATTCCAGGTCCCTAACGTCGCCTCCAATAATTCGCCAATTTTATCCTTGAGATAAACGCAGCTGTGTTTCCCTCCGCATTTATACCGCGAAAATCCATTTACGTCGTCTTTCGTGTAATAATTTGCTGCACAATCGTCCAGCAGATCCTTTCCTATCTGGGGATACACTGCGCCAGTATATTCCACGACGCAATCCGGCTCATTGACCGTCGTTTTCAGCAGGGAACTGACCGTGCTCTTAGCCAGCCCTTGCCTGGTAAAAATCTTTTTTGTTTTCGCTTCCTTGAAGGCGAAGGTAAACAGGAACAGCATCCCCAGCGTGATTAAAATGACGATGATCACCAATCCGATCATTTCCATCTGGGCGCGTCTTCCCGAACCGCAAACATTATTCTGTTTCATGAATAGACCTCTACTGTAATATAACCAAACCCGTATTGCCCGGCGATATCATCCCGCAATGCCACCACGAAATACGTTGGTTCCTTGCTCTTCCCCTCTGGTTTTTCCTTTTCATAGATTGTCCAGGTTCTATTTCCCGGGTAGAGTTCCTGCACGCTCACCTTGGAATAGGTAAAAATATTATAATAATAGTCCTGGTTTTTACTGATGATCTCATCTAAATGGTTCAGTTTCATCACATCAATGCAATTATCATCCGGCTCCGCTTCGCCTTTCGTACAGAGGAATTCCGGCAAAAAAAGCACCCGCAGCGTGGTGTCCATCGCCCGTGCTGCCAGCAATTGCTGATGTTCCTGCTTTAAAGCAACCTGTGAATATTTATAATAGAAAACTATCCCCAATCCGACAAGGATAAAGAAAATAAATAATACTGCCATCGTTTCCGTCATCTGCATCTGGCTTTTTTTGTTCATGTTAGTATTTTGTCGATGTTAAATATTTTGTTCACATTAGTATAAAGTTAAGCAGTCTCCCTGTAACAGCATATTTTTATTCGCTTGTTGAAGATTGAACGCAGTCGTAATAAGAAGCGGACAATCGCCCGGTGCAGCCAGACAAATAGGTACTGCTGCGACGTGCGAACCAAATGAATCTTCAACATTGCCATTATATTCTGACAGATAGTTCACACATTCTTTCAACGTTTGCGGGTTTTGTTGATAATACTCTTCAATTTCATCCAGTTTTGCCTGATACACTTTATTTACCTGCTCTGCCCGCCGCCAGGCTTTTTGCATATTACACTCATACGCTTCTTTGTCACCGGCAAAGATAGCCGCATATTTTGCTGCATCCTGCTCGCCACCCAAAGAAATGATCTGCGCCTCTTGCGGACTGCCCCAGCCAGGGCCTGCCTTTTTGAAATACTGGATTAAATTTGATCCTACAAAAGAAACGGCTGTAACCCTGGCATCATCCATCTCTTTCAGGGAAGCCGGCACCGCCGCTCCCATCTTAATCGTTCCGCCCGTATCGATAATCCGTATCTGAAAATTCTTCCCCGGATCGATGTTGCTCATATCCGATTCATATTTAACATTAAATTCTTTTATCGTGTTTACTGTGTTTTTAATGAACTCATCAACAAACCCGGTATTGGGCCCGGTAATGATGTAATACGTATTGGTCGACGTCACCATCAGCAGGTCACTTGCTTTATACGGCAGCTTATACGGCAAGCTCCAGGCGATTAATTTAGTAGAGCGGATTTCCTTTGGCGCAAAGACAGGATCGATGACATTCTCCGCCCGCGCACTGGTTCCCTTGATTCCAAATTCACTCACGCCATCGGCACAATCAAAAAAAAGGGTATAATCAGCCAATCCGCTGATGTCAATCACGTTTTTTGTCGATTCAGAAACGCCGGCAGCCGTAAAGATGGATTCCATCGTCCGCACGACATCCACTCCTAACTTCTCTTCCGCAGCCGACTTTTGCTTGACGACAATGCCTGCGAAAAAAAGCAGTATCACTGCGCCGGCAATTAAAATGTAAATCCAGTTAAAAGTGACTTCAATTTGCGCTCGTTTCATGAGGAAATTTCCGTCCTATCCCCCTTCCCTTCCAGGACCAGTGTAAATGTTCCTTGGCGGACGGGAACACACAAAAATCCATCCGACAGCATGCTGATCCGGTATACTTTCATTTTAATGGGCGCAAGGGGCGTAAGAAACACATTTTCGTCTGCCGCATCATATCCGCCACCCGCTTTGGCACTGGTTTTGGCATCTCTCCATACTTCGCAGGCGTATACATTTTCTTCACATAACTTATCGTTCACCTCCGCATCCAAATCCACAAAACATATCTGTGTAAACTTGCTCGGCAGGCGAAATTGCTCCTCGCGGACAGAGCCGTATTCAGGATATATTTTCTTGATGGAACTCTCCAGATCATTCTTGAACTGGAAAAATTCTGCGGTTTCTCCTTTCTCCAGGAATTCGTTAATGACCCGATAGCCGAAAATCAAAATCAGCGCAAAGGTGATTCCCGCCAGTATGAAAATGAATACCTGTCCGACACCGAGAGCTTTTTTCGTATAACTTTCCATGGGACCAACTTTTTTATTTTTTCCTTTTCACCGCCAGATCCTTTAACTTCTTGAAAATATCCTGCGCCTCTTCTTTCGTCGCCACGTCACTGATTCCCTTCTCCTGCGTCTGCTGCGCAATTTTTTCCAATCTGGTAAAGATGCCTTTCTCTTCCGGTTTTAATCCCGGCCTGATCTCTTCCCGATGCTCTACATATTTCTCCGCCAATTCCTGTAATTTCGGCAGGTGCGCCGCCTTCTTCTTCAAGATATCCTCAAGATGCGGTATCCTTGCTGATTCTTTGGTAAACTGTCCGAACACTGCTTCGCGCTCACGCTCCTTCGCCCGCAGCAGGCGTGCTTTCATCAATTCGGCTAAGCGTTGCTTCCACATATCGATAAGGCCGGGCGCAGCAGCTGCTTTTGTTGCAGTGGCCATAGGAACTCCCGCTTTCCTCATTGACTGCTTTGGCGCATAGCGGTAATAATAGACCAAGTAACCCACTCCGCCGGCAGTCATCAGGAATCCTATCATCAGCAGGATCAGGGGAAGAAAGTCGGTTTTCTCTTCCAAGGCTGGCGGTAGCAGCGTTTTTTTCTCTTCTTTCACTTCTTTTTTTACCTCAGCAGTGCAAGGATCAGAACCGGCGCCATACTCATCAAAATTACTCACACTATCTTTATCGTAATCTTCTGCGGCGTCCTCAATGCCATTCTCATCAGAATCTTTTCGCAGGTGGTTGAAGACACAATTTTCTTTCGTGAATGCTTTTTCCCAGCTGTCCGGAAGCAGATCGCCGTCGGTATCTCTTTTTTTCTCCTCGTCACTCAGTTCCCCTGTCGCACATCCCGTATCATCCACGACTTCTCCGGCATCAGTATAAGGACATTCATCGCAGTGTTCCATGATTCCGTCGCCGTCATCATCTTCCACCTGAACAGTAGTGGAGCCATTGATGAACTTGCCGACCACATCCGAGACAGAATAACAGATAACTGTCGCTTCTCCGACCAGTATTTTGGAAGTGTAGGCCGAGGTCGGCTTGCAGGAAGAAGCAGAAGAGGCCGTGCCGTACTTCAACTGCTGGCAGCCGCTTTCGTCAGTGCAGGTAATCTCCACAGCAACTCCTTTACAAGAAGATTGGTTAGAGATGAATTGCAGATTCGGCGCAGATTTGTCTTTCTCGCAGAGAAGATAGTCTTCTGCCGTCGCCAAAATCCCGTCGCTTGGTTTTGATGTTCCGGTGTTGCCGGCGGCATCGGTGGCCACGACGTCAACTTTATACTTGTGCCCTTCCATTAACTCTGGATCTGTAACTGAGAATGGTGACGTACTTGCCGTTCCCTCTTTCGCCGCCGCGAGAGAAACATTGGCTTTGCTGGAAATAGTCTCATTCCCTAAATCGAATACCTTATAGGAATAACTGCTGATATTTCCCTCATTAGTCTGGACAAAAACCGTCAACCCCTTATTTCCGCAAGTATAATTGCCGTCATCGACCTGAGTTATCTGCGGAGGAGTTTTATCGATAGTAAAGGAGAGAGTTCCCTCTACTGCCTGGTCGGCCATCGTGCAGCGCACCGGAATCTGATAATATTTTTCTTTAAGGGCTTTAAAATCTACCGTATGCGTGGTAGAGCCCTGGCCTTTCATGTCAATATAACTGTCATTCAGCTGATACTGGCAAAGAGCGTTTTTGGTGGTGATGACCTGTGCGGTAAGGTCTGTTGTTTTGAAGAATTGCCCGTTCGGCCAGAGGGAATAGATGTTTCCTGCCTGAGTATAATCGACGGTGAAATTTATCTGCGACAGCCCAGAAATATCCCCGGCGCCATTCCTGCAGAGGACATTGAGGCTGTAATTTTTGAGAAAGCCGGCAAAGCTGAGGGTAAATGTATCCTCATGGACGATATCCAGTTTGTTTTTGTCAGTGCCAAAAAAGCCAAATTCCATCAAGCCATATTCCTGCTGTCCATCACCATCTGAATTATCGCTGTACTTACACACCGTTTTATCATCAGTGGTTACTTTGAGCGTCGTTTTGATGCCTTCAAGGACTGGGTTAGGGCTGGCTGCTGCACTCAAAATCTTCGGCCCGGTAGGATCATATTCCAGATTGATCTTTTGCTCCGGCCCAAGTTCGCCCTCGCCGCCAGCACATTGCACGTAAATCGTTTTCACGCCGCCGGATTCCACGTATGCGGACGTGAATTGTCCCGGGAAATTAGATAATACATGACCGCTCGCCGTTTTTTGCAATTTCCTGATGGCCGGCACGTTAGCATAGTCAAATGCTGAAAAAAGATCAAATTTGCATTCTGAGGTTGGCACTTTGGTCGTCAGCAGAACATCAAAGTTCAGCTCCTGGCTCACACCCCACATCTCATCTTGATAATAATGAAGGGGAGGGTTTTCCAGCCTGATGCCATAACCATCGATGATAATATCGCCGCACATCGGCTGGTACGGCGCATGGCCGGCAGTGTCGGTCGAATAATAACAGAGGCGCACGGTCTTATTGACGGTAAAAGGATCAAGATACGTTTCATAATTCTGGCTGGAGATCAAATCACATCCTTCACCGAGACAGTAAAACGTCTCCTCGCAGGCAAATCCATCGTCGATGCAATCCAGCTGCACCGTCGCCGAGCGCACGAAATAGGATTCCCAGTCAAAGGCGAGCGGCTCTTCGGTATGTTTCCCTTCGGTCAAAATGATTTTGGTTGCAGGCGGCAGGAAATCGACAGTAAACTGGAAGTAATCTTCATAGACGAGAGCAGGATCAGACGCGCCATGGCAAACCGCCAGGTATTTCCCGGCGTATTCACCTTGGACAAATCCGCCTATCTCGGGTGTGTTGTGCACGGTGCCTTGTTCCTCGCCTTCCCCGGTCGCCTCAAAATCCGCGACTTTTTCATTTAACTGGTTATACAATGAACAGCTGGCAGCCATGAGAGTCCTCATGGAAAAGAGGATGGACTGGCTTTCCACCGTACCGTAAAGTTCAGGAGAGACGATCTCGATGCGTTTTTCAACGTCAAAGGTATAGGTTTCGCTTTGAGAATTCACATTGCCGTGGTTATCGGCGCAGCTGACATTCAAGGTAGCCACGATAGCCGTACTGGCAAAACTTGCGGCTTTTTCGTCGGTAAGCGACTTGCTGACTATCTGGACATCTCCTTTCGGAACTAATGGCGTCAACGTAAACTGGCAGCTCATAGGATCATTCTGATTGAGAAGCAGAATTTTCAATGCCGTGGTCTTCTCTTCAGTATTCCAAGTTCCATTGATCGTGAACTGCGGCAGCACATTGTCAATAAAGACAAAAGTTTGTTGAAGCTCTTCCTGATTCCGGTATTTGTCCTGGGAATAAAATGAGAGACGGTACGTTTTGCCATTGATTGATTCGGCCACCGATTTAAGGAGATCAAGAGTGATCTGCTCTTCCTGTTGTACGCCGGGATATTTTTCTTCATTAAACGAAGAACCAACACAGGTATCCGGCGCATCCGGTTCGGCATTGCTCACACAAAAGGCAAATACACCGAGAGGATTGCTTTCGTCTTGAGCGGTAAACGCCAGCGTGGGATTGGCTAGAGTGATAAGGCCATGTTCCAGCAGAACTGTGTGCGGCGTATCCGTGTCGGCATGACAACTGGCCTGCTCACCGGCCTGGAATCCCAAGCAATCATCGAAACTATCGCCATCACCATCCTTGACGCAGCTGCCAGGGCCCTTCTTTGCGCCGATCCATAAACAGCGTTTCCAGCCGCAGCGATCATTTGAAAAGGTGAACTGACCGCTGTTGGCACTTTTTGCCACCGCCTGTCCCTGAGTGCATTCCAGGTCTGTCCCATAGGTATAACAGTTCGCTACGGGAGACGAATGTTCCCCACAGGCTTCGCAGGATGCCAATTCCGGAGTAGAAAAGCAGCGGCCCAATCCTGAACAGATCTCCGGAGTACAATAATAATTTTCAAACAAGGTCGCATCTTTTCCGCATAAATTACAAAAATCTTCATGGGCATAATCCGCTTCCACGCAATAGCCCTTTCCTGTCTCTATGGTGACCAACTCGGGGAGTATTTTGCCATAATCGACCACTTGTTGATCCTGTGTACTGTTAGTATGTGCGCCATCAATCCAGTTGCAGGCAGTTCCCAGACAATTATTGACTTCACAGGCATCTTTACTTTTGTACCCAAAACAGCTGTTCACGTCAGTACAGCTGCGGCATTGATCAAAAATAGTGTCCGTGAAATCAAGATAACAGTAATTCGCATAGTCCTTCCCGTAACACGTCTCGCGCTGATAATACAATCCAAAAGGATTGCTGCCCAGCGCACAGGGACCACTATCCTTACATGTTGCTCCGGCAGCGGTTTCCGCACAGAAGAACGCAGCTTTATCTGCAACATCCAGAGTAGCACAGCTTTGAGCCAGGACTTTCTTATTCCCTGCTGCGCAAGTCCAGATCAATTTCCGTTCATCATCGGGAGTTGCCGGATCATCCACGCTGCAGAAGCGCTTCCATCCCGTATTGGCGTCATATTGGTGTTCGCAATCCTTCTCGCCCAGTGTCATCTCTTGTATATTTCCATCTGTGGAGAACCGCGTTTCAACATCAGCATACATCGCCCGGATAGCGTACTGATACGTCTGCCCCCATTCTACTTCTTCATCAATAAAAGTATTTTCGGCCGGTGAGAAAGTTTTCCAGTTGGTATATGCCGCCCCTTTCCCGACATCGGTCTTATCGACCACAAAACCGCTGACTTCAGGACAGGGCTTGCTCCAACTCAATCTCGCTTGCTTTTCTCCGGCCACATGGCCCACTGAAAACTGCTCCACATTTTTCTGTTGGTCAGCTTGGCCAAAGCTGCACTCGCCCACGTATTTCTGCAGCAGAAGAACGAGATTGCTGGCGGTCTGGCCTTTTTTGATAGAGATCTGGGCTGGTTCTGCTTCAAATCCCTGATACGCAGCAGAGAGTTCATGCTCTTCAGAATCTTGAACGATAGTGAAAGGCACAAAAAAACTGCCCCCGGGATATTTTGATTTGGCTTTAAATTTGCCGTCGACATAAATATTGACATCATACTGTTCTTCACCATCATCCGCTTTGCCATTGTAATTAATATCAAGATACGCTTTGCCCTGAAATCCGGCAGCCGCAAGGGGAGCCACCGTAAAGTCCTGCTTCTTTTCTCCGGGAGTCAGCGTCAAGGAAAGAGTCGAGGGCGCATAGCCGGCCTTCGTCGCCGTGAACTCATAGGTTCCAGCCACCAGATTCGGAATTTTATATCCGCCAGAAACATTGGTCAGCGTTATGCCGGTAAGCGGACCCTTCCAGGAAATAGTGGAAGCAGGAAGCGCTTTCCCGCCAGAATCCTGCGCCGATCCAAAAACGGTAGCCGCCGCCTCAGCCTTGACGAGTGTAAAGTCGCGTTGGACTGAGAGCGAGGACTGAACCGCTGCTGATGCTGAAGCAGGAAGATACCCTTCTTTGCTCGTTTTGACGATGAATGTTCCGGGATTTGCATTCACTTGATATTTTCCGTTGTTGTCGGTGGTGGTCTGCAAAGCAATACCCTCAAAAGTGATGCTCACGCCGGCCACGGCTTTTCCTTCGCTGTCAGTGACTGTTCCCTTAATTGTTCCCGGCTCCACTATCCCACCACAATATTTCTGCTGGCAGACGTTTACGGTCATGCTTGCACTATTGTCAAAGACGTTGCCGGGCGAATCAAGCGTCGTGCCGAGCTTCTTGGCTAAGTCGACACACTGCGCTCGGAGATAATTGAAGGAACAGGTCTGCCCTACTTTACAGCAGCCAAGAGAGCACCAATAAGAATTCTCTGCATCTTTCACTTCCATGCCGCCGAGCTGCTGGCATTTGCCGAGCGCATGATTAAGGCAATCGGCACTGCAGGTGACTTGCACACATTCGGGAATCTCTTTACAATTAGAATTGGGTTTGAAATACTGGTCTAACACGCAGCCCTTAGACTTAGCATTGGCACAGTCCTGTTGAGCTTCCGCTTGCGAGGTCGCGGGAACGCAATAAAGATCCTCACTGCCTTTGGGATAAAAATAACAGCCTTCCACCTGCCCGAAAACGGCGGAAGAAAACACTAGCAGAATGAGAGCTAAAACTACGTGTACACCCCTTTTGGACAGGTTCATACTTAATCAGAATTAAACTCTTGGCGTTTATAAATGTTCCGAGCGCTGGTACCACTGCATAACCGGAAGCATTCTTAAGAAAAGTGCGCCAGAAATCTAGGTCGCTCAGCGCTTATCATGCTGAGCGGGCGACCGCACTTTAGGGATGGCGCCCTGCTGAACCCCTCAAGTTGAGTCGTAGCGAAACTCGTGGTAGTTCACACTCATTTCACACTCTCCTTAATCTGCAATTTCTCCTGCTGGATTTCTCTATAGGTATAATCCAGCGTCAACTGCACCTGCTTCGTCGAGAGTGTTTTTGCCGCGAGCGTCTCTTTCAATTTACAGACAATTTCCGCTTCGCCATTAATCAGACGAGCTTCATTGACCTTGCCACCGGATTTGCATTCCCACGCCGCGTCGTCAAGCGAATAACCCAATTTCTCCGTCACGCCGAAGGATTCTCCCCTCTTTGTCACTTTGCCGCCGCCGACATTCTTGACTTTGAGCTTCAGCGCCATGATGCCTTTGCCGGCCGTTTCCTGGGTCACAATACCGATAGTAATCGGCGCACCGGAAACAAAGAACTTCTTCGCTTCTTTGACTTCACAGACACGCTTGTCCGTAAGATCTTCTTTCATACAGACTTCAGGAACAATCAAAGAGGTTTGATAGTTGTAATCAACATTAGCAAACCAGGTGCGATCCTGCACTCCTTTCGCCGTCTTGACGTATTTGGCTTCAGAGGCAAAGCTGACCGTTTCTTCGCCGCCAGCCGGAACTAATTCAGAAATCTTTTCAATGGTATTTTTGTTTTTTAATTCCCAAGACGTGATGCCGCTGAATTCGTCTTTGGAAGGGCCGAGCAATGAAACGGTGACATCACTTGGCTTTAATTCATATTCCCCTTTGTTCTGTACCGTTACTTCCAGAGGAAATGTTTCCGTATCAAAAATGCTGAATACACCGGCTTCTTCCACGCCGAAGGGTTCAAACTTCACACTCAGGCCCTGCGTTCCGCCCATAAACACGCCTTTGCCGGTCTGTGTGGGCGGCGGCGTGCAGGCTAAAACCAATAAACCTACGATGACTGCAAATAGAATTGCTTTTTTCATGCTGTTCCCTCTTTTATGGTTCTGTGCTTAACAAGAGTGAATGGATATTTAAACCTTTTGGGCTATCGGCACTGTCCAGTTTCTGAGTGATAATCATCGTCTAGGCCAAGAAGCGAAAGAGCAGATGCCTATCTTTAGCCCTACGTTAGGTTTGATTTTCTTCGAGAAATACTCCTTCTTGTAGAAGTTCACACTGGAAAAATCAGCCGACCGAGCGGCCAAGATGATTATCACTCCCCTTTCGTGCCGGTCTATCGGCTTGGCGTGGAAACTCACTCTTCTCTGATGAGCAGTAATTTTATAAAGTTCGGCAAGTATGCACCATTATGAACATCGGCGGGCAAGCAGTCATTGAAGGTGTGATGATGCGAAATAAAGAGAAATTCGCGGTAGCCGTGCGCCTGCCCAATGGGAAAATCAAGGTCAAACAAGAGAAAAGCACCACCTTCCCAAAATTCTTCAATATCTTTTTTATTCGTGGTGTCGTAGGACTGGGATATTCTCTATACGATGGCATCAAAGCTCTTGCCTGGAGCGGCAACCAGCAGATGAAGAAAAAAGAGAAACTTACCAAGAAGGAAATGATCGGCAGCCTGGCGCTTTCTTTTGCCTTTGCTATCATCTTATTTGTAGCCATCCCTTTTTTTACCGCTCGATGGATTCAATCAGAAGGAGTCTGGTTTAATGTGCTGGATGGCCTGTTCCGCCTGACTATTTTTCTGGGATACTTGGCAGTTATTTCGATGATGTCAGACGTGAAACGATTATTTCAATACCATGGGGCGGAGCATAAGACCATCTTCTGCTATGAAGCGAAGCAGGACTTGACGGTCGATAATGTCAAAAAATTTGTCCGTTTCCATCCCCGCTGCGGCACGTCTTTTTTAGTTATCGTGGTGCTCTTATCCATCGTGCTGTTCTCATTTATCGAGGGAGCTTGGTGGGTGAAGTTTCTGGGACGGATTGTCTTGCTGCCGGCGCTGGCGGGAGTAGGATACGAGATGATTAAGCTGAGCAGCAAGTATCAAGGAAATGTTTTGGTTCGCGGTTTTACTGCTCCGGGCTTATGGGTGCAGCGCATCACGACCAAAGAACCGGATGAGAAGCAATTGGAGGTAGCGATTAAGGCGTTGAAGGCGGTGATGTAACCACCAATTGCTCGTCTCAGTAAATTTATATACTCTTTTTATTGTTTATTTTTTTCAATGTCTAATGTATATATCTCTAACCAGCGGATTCTTGATGCCATTCATTATCATCGGTTTGGGGCGGTGGTGGAGGTTACGAATAGAGTGACGTCAAAAAGCAAACGTCAGGAAAAAAAGAGGCAAGTTGTCCGCGGAAAGGATCTGCTGCAGCGGGCGGTGGGAGATTCCACCCAGATTATTGGTGGGTTGGCGCTCATCCAGTATACGCAGGCGGAAATTAAAGAGTTGGATTTCATGCTGCGCATGGCCGATTACAATCCCCGACTGCTAAAGGGCTCTATTTCACGATTATTGGAGACAGAACGCCATCTGAACAGTGAAAATTTCTCCTACCTTTCAGCATTGATGGCTGAAGCGGACGGAAAAGACGACACTTTCATTCGTACGAAGCTGAATCCGCGGCAGAAAGGCCCGTATGATAATCGTCTGGCGCAGGTCAAAGGGAGCGTGTTAGAATTTTATGTCAGGGAACTATTTGCGGAATCGCTGCCAGAAAATACGGTGTTTGCGTTGGGAACAAGGATGTCAGATAACTCGCATAAAGTGTGTCCGGACTTAATTGTTGCTGCTTCCTCGACGGAGTTTCGCAGAGGCCTGGAAAATCTGGTTCACAATTATACTGGCCAGCAGCGGATTACCGTAGCGTATGGAAAAAAGTTCAATTCAGCTTAGATATGTTCAATTGACCATACTCGTCTGCCCTTCTTTGGTAATCCGTATCACCTGCTGCACAAAGGTCTCGATCTTGGATTCGTGGGATACGATAATTGTCTGCTTCAAGTTCAATTTATCCAACACATCCCGCACCTTATCCAACTGCTCGGAGCTGAATCCATCCGTCGGCTCATCTAAGATCAGGAGGTCTTTGGTTTTGATATAGGGGATGACGTCATTGACGACTTTATTCAAAGCTAACCGATAGGCCAAGGCGGCCGACGTCCGCTCGCCGCCGCTGAGATTAGCAAAGCCGATTTCATAGCCGTTCTGTTCTATCACCGGCGTAAAGGCATCGTCTAATCTGGCGGCCATATTCTCATCATCAATTAAGGTCGAAAACCATTCTTTAAAGAGCTGCTGGAAATGCTGATGAATGGCGACCATCATCTGTTTTTCAATCGTGTGGGTGAGCGGGAGAAAATAATCCTCGGCCCAATGATAGAGTTCCTGCGCGCGGAGGAGCCTGTTTTTGTCATCACGAAGCTGGGTTACGGCCTGTTCCAATTGTTCTGTCTGTTGCTGCAGGGAATCCACCTGTGTCTGAAGCTGGGCCAGCTGGATAGACAGATTTTTCTCCTGCTGTACTATCAAGTCTACCTGTGTTTTGTGCTGCGCTATCTTTTCCGTACCATCGTATTTTTCCGCCAGCTGTACTTCGCCTTGTTGTTTTTGCTGGAGCAGGAAGGTTTTCTTTTTTTGGACGATTTCTTTTTGTGCCGCTAAGTCCAGAAGCGACTGTTCCAGAAATTCACGCTGATGGTATTTGTTGAGCAGATCTTGTTTCAGGCGCATCTGAAGCTGCAGCTGCTCCAGATTATGGGAACTTTCCAAGGCGGATAATTTTTCTGCGGCCTGTCCCCGCTCGTCCTGCAGCCAGCGCAGAGCACGTTCTTCTTCCACCAGTATTTTTTGCTGTTTTTCTGCCTGCTGAAGTTCCAGCGCGGTCCTGGCATGAAGATTTTCTTTTCGGACGAGCTGTTCGGACTGCTGCTGCACCTGCTGCTTTTGTTCGAGGATCTGCTGCTTCTTTTCCTGGGCATCAGACAGGAGATGTTCTGCCTGATCGATTTTCTGTTTTTCTTCGGCGCAGATTTTTTCTTTGTGCAGAGGGTCAATCGGCTGCAGGCAGGTAGGGCATTGGCCTAATTGGAGCAGGCGCTGCTGGATACTTCTGGCCTGTTCCAGAATGGTCTGGTTTTTGGTAAGGATTTCCATCGTCTTCTGAAAGAGTTCGTCGAGCTGGACGTTTTTGCCGCGGATAATTTCTTTTTCAGTGAGTTCTTGAGCTAGCTGCTGGAGGAGCTGCCGTTTTTCGGGAAGGGATTGGACTGCTTCCTGCAATTCCGGAAGAAGCTGTTCTTTTTCTTTGAGCTGGCGGTCCAGTTGGGAAATTTTGGTCTGCCAGGAGGAACGCTGGGAAATGAAGGTGTTTTTACGCTGTTCTAATTCATGGATTTCCTGCAGCAGCTGCCCGGCAGTGATGGCAGGAAGTGAGAGTTGCTGCAACTGCAATTGGATCTGATCCTGCCTTGAGGTGAACTGCTGAAGCTGAGTCTCTTTTTCATTGAGCAGCAAGATTGTATTTTTAATATTGTTTTTAATATCGAGAAATTTTTTTTGCTGCTCTTCAAGCTGCTGGAGCTGCTGACGATACTCTTGAAGCTGCTGCTGAATCATCATTAAACCGGGTGTGAGCTGTTGTATCTTTTCGTGGAAGATTTTTTTTTCCAGTTCCATCTGCGCTAGCTTCTGCTCTTGCTGCGGCAGCGGCCAAATTTTGGTCTCGAGTATGGCCAGTTCCACCCGCTGCTGCTTGAGATAGATCTGCAGATTTTCACGGATGTTTTTGTATTTGTCGATGTTGAAGATTTTTCTAAGCGTGTCTAAGCGGACTTCAGGATCTTCCTGCAGAATGAGTTTCATCTCTTCCTGCGGGCAATAGACGCTGTAGCGGAAGACGTAATTTTTGTTTTTGGTCAGGAGATCGTCGGGATAGCCGAGCAGGCGGATGATTTCGGCTTTGAGTTCGACAGGCATGAGCTCTTTTTTGATGTTGTTGATGATTAAAGCGCCGGAAAGCTGCTTGATAGTGTCTTTTTCTTTTTTGATGGCACGCTGGATAATCAGGGTTTGATTGTCGAGCGAAAGATGAAGTTCGACTTGTCCCTGCGTGGCGCCTTTTCGTAGCAGGGCTTCAGCAGGCAAGTCCGGGCGGGAACTGCCAAATAAGGCAAATTCAATCGCCATGAGAATGGTCGATTTGCCGGAACCGATGTCACCGGACAATAAGGTCGAGCCTTCCGGGAATTCGATGGTTTGCTGCTGATAAGAACGGATATTCTGCAGGGTGAGATGGTGGAGGAGCATGAGTTATTTTCAACGCCGCGGCTTTATAGGTTTTATCGTTCTGGAAGATATGGTTACGCACTTTGCTGTCAAGATACTCTTTATTTATCGGGATATGGGAGACGGCAGGCCGTGTGCTCGGCAGAAAGCTGGATTTCATTATTGTTGCAACTTGATGTTTACGACGAGAGCTTTCTGTTCCTTAACTTTGTGCAAAGCAGTGGCCTGGCCTCACACACCTCTTGGCCTTGCCGTCTCCCGATGAGTGTACAGTATCTGCTGTCAACAATATTTATAAAGCTTAAGAGAATGTACTTAAATATGAGAATAGCAATTGGAGCCGCAATTATTGACGAGGGGAGAATTTTGTTAGTAAGAAAAAAACAAAGCTGGATTCTACCTGGTGGAAAACCTGAGCCCCATGAATCTGATATTGAATGTCTTTGCAGAGAGGTAGGCGAAGAGTTATCTGGAACACAATTAGAACACATTCAATATTATGGTGATTTTGAGGGTGTAGCACCACATCAAGGAGATATCTTAAAGGTGAAGGTTTACTTTGCAGATGTTAAAGGACAACTTTATCGACCTGCTGCGGAAATTACTGCCTGTGATTGGGCGGATAATCCCAGCAAGTATAATCTTTCTGATATTACTTCTAAGATAGTAGATTCTCTTATCGGAGATGGGCACTTAAAGCGGTCGAGTGATTGAAACGGGAAGATTACCCATCAATGCCCACCGCCGTAAGGTCCCGGAAATATTCCTGCCGGAGATTTAGATACCGCTCAGCGACGGGAGGTTTCTCCGTAACTACACGCACATCCTTCCAGCAAATGGGATTAAATGGAAGAGGAGCATTTACCCTACGGACATGAATTGCATTGACGGTACTTCCGACAGAGGAACAGATGTAACTGCGATGAATTCCATCGAGAAGCACATGTAGGCCATCATGTTGTTCCACAATGGGCGGGATGTAAAAAGCCATCACTTTTTTTCCTGCGTCATCTTCTCCAAAAATCTGTGCCGGCGGCATTTGGGATACCCCGGCAGTAACGTAGGAACTGAAAACTCCGCGCATCGCTTCCATAATGGAAAGCAATTTTTGCTGCGAGACAAAAGTTTGACCAATGACTAATCCTTTCGGTTCTACACCATAAATCATAACTTCAGCATCCTCATACGGCCGCTGTTCCGTGCCTCGGAGAGGGATGGAGCAAATTAACGTTTCTAAAACTTCACCACGCACGAAGGTTAAATCATCAATGCGCGCAACTTCACGCAGAGGAATGATAGAATTGTAACCAGTATTATTACGGCATAAAGCTACACCTAACTTCTCTTCTAATTGTTCTCGTGGAAGGCGAAATCGTGGGTTAAGGCTCATTTAGATCACCGTCTGTATTTCGTTTAGATGAGGGATGATAAAATCTGGCTGAATAGAGCTGCAATACTTTTTCCCCTCACCGGTTTGAACCAAGATCGTTTTTGTTCCCGCATTCTTACCGCAGAGAATATCATCTTCCATGTCTCCGATGAAGTACGATGCGGAGAGATCAAGCTGATGCTTTCCAGCCGCTTTCTGTAGTAAGGTGATCTTTGGCTTGCGGCATTCGCAGTTGTCCAAGCGCTGGTGCGGGCAAAAGTAATAGTCTGTAATCGTTATGCCCTGATGATGCAATTGCTGAATAATGTGAGAAAAAAAACCATGAACTTGCTGTTCTGTCAATTTTCCCTTGGCTATCCAGGACTGATTGGAAATGATTATAAGCTTAAAGTCTTTTTTTTGCAGATAGAGAAGCCCCGGCGCAAGATTGGCTAAAAGCTGATCGGTCGGAATGGCCAGAGGATAGCCAGAGTTATCGACCAGCGTACCGTCTTTATCTAAAAAAATTGCTTTCTGCATTTCGTAGGGAAAGAAAGGACAGCCTTATAAATAATTTGTTATGGTGCAATCTTCAGGTGCTGCCAGCCAAGTAATACTTCAGCATCCTGAAGTGAAGCGTCACCATCTTCTCGCCTCTCGCAGTATTTATGGAAGGCAGACATCTCCGTAGGAGCAAGAAGGGATATTCTTCCCTTCTGCTCAGTCGGGACAGCGATCCCGACTTGAGCCTTCCCTCTGTCTGCTCCATGTTTTCTTCGAAGAGGCTCGACCTGCAAGTATCCTATGCGAGATTCTCAGGTAGGGCACTCACTCCGTTCGACCCTACGACGAAAATAAGAACACTAAGGGGGATTTTCCGTAGAAATATCCCCCAAACGTACGACTCGCCTAGTGTAACTGGCGGCGTGACGTGGAGAGACTGCTGGTCGTGATTACTTTTTTGTTTTGGGGAATGTAGCGCAAGAGAGTCTTGATGGGCGCTGGCTTGAAGTTTGATTTAGTGACGATAATGGTCTGGAAAAATGGGGCAATCAGCGGAATCATCTTGGGAATGTCTTTATCCTTGGAAATACCAATAATTAAAATTTTTTTCTGATGAGGGAGCCGCCTGAGAAACCGCTGTACGTAGCGAAAACCAGCCACATTATGAGAGCCGTCCACAATGGTTAATGGTTTTTTTGCAATTACCTGCAGTCGCCACGGCCATTCTGTTTTCAGCAATGCTTTTTGTATGGTGCTGTCTGAAATCAGCCACCCGTATTTTCGCAACGTACGAATAACGGTTACGGCGGTGAGGGCATTCAGCGGCTGGTAGTCTCCCAGGAGGGCGACGGTGAACAGACCATCTTTCGTTTTGAACGTTTGTCCATTGAGATTCGCGTCCATAATTCTAAAACGCCCATTCACCCTGATCATCTTTGTTTTGGCGCGTTTGCAGATTTTTTGGAATAACTGCAGATTTTTTTTTCGTTTTTCGGCCGTGACCAGAATGGAGTTTTCTTTGATAATTCCGGCCTTTTCCCGGGCGATCTGGAGCAGCGTACTGCCTAAATGCTTTTGATGGTCGTACTCAATATTGGTACTCACCGAAACCAGCGGATGAACAACATTTGTGGCATCCAGCCGTCCACCCATCCCGACTTCGACGACCGCAATATCCACTTTTTGTTCCGCAAAATACTGAAAGGCCAGCGCCGTGGTAAACTCAAAGAAGGTTGGTCTTAGTTTGGCGGTTTGTGACTTTGATTTTATGTTTTGTATCAAAGCGATTAAAGAACGATCAGAGATCGGGCGGTTATTAATGGTGATGCGTTCATTAAATTTGACGAGATGCGGCGAGGTATAGCGGCCAACCTTGAATCCTGCTTCCAGGAGAATTTGCGCAATAAATGCGGTCGTGGATCCCTTTCCATTCGTGCCGGTAACATGAATGCAGGGGAATTGTTGCTGCGGATCGCCTAACAACTGCATCAACTGCCGCATCACATCTAAACCCAGCTTCATGCCGAATCGGTTCAGGGAGTAGAGCCAGTGAAGGAGATGGTTTTGCATTGTCCTGTGGGATGCTTGAGAGGGGATAACACTATTTAAATATATGTTCCAGCCGTAATACTTCAGCTTTATGAAGCACTACTATCCTTAAAATCGAGCTTAAACGATAAATACATCTAGCCGACAAGGGGGATTGTCCCATCCGGGGAACGGCGGCTTTCGATATACACATCAAAAGCGAGAAGATAGTAGTGCTTCACTTCAGGAAGCTGAAGTATTACTTCCAGCCGTAATCGGCATCACTGCAACGCAGACTAACATACTCGGGGGCATTACTCAGTTAATAGTGTAACTGTTTTTGCTTATTCTTAATTTATGAGTCGAGTGAACCCATTTAAGATTACGCGATAATTTTCCTCCGTTCTTGGAATCCAATTGAGATCACACTCACTATAACCGCCCCATCGTGGATCAGCAGCGAGGTCCCTCTTTCCATCAAATCTAACCTCTACTTGCAACGCGTATTTTTCTTTACTGCCAACTGTTGATAAGTCTCCGGTTAACGAAACTATTGGTTGCTCTGGAAAGACAGTTTGAACTCTGAATTGTTCTGTTCTCATTTTCAATGCTTCCTCCATCCCCCGCACTTTTGCAAAAAATTGATACAAAGAATCACTGTTGGCAATGTATTTCTTGATATTTACAAAATGTGTATCAAAGTCAGAACCATGGATAAATTTTGAATCCTCTAGTCCCAAGCTGACCCGAAGCAGGGAGTTAGCTTCTCTGTCTTCTTTTGTGAAAGATGCTGATTTCCAGTTTTTGATTTTTGGCCCGTAATATAAAAATACATTTTCAGGTGGAAAATCTTTGTTTGTTTCTTCAGATTGGAACGTTTCCCATTCCACATAACCTGTGGGCGTAAATATAACTCTGGAGTAGTCTGGTAGGTCTTCTGAATCCAAAGAAGTGTGCCAGATTAGTATTGTTTATGATGTGGGATTCTTCCACGCTAAAATCGAAGAGCTACAAGATTGATTATTACCAATTATATTTTATTTAGCGTCATTAAAAAAGAATATTAAACAACATCAAAAGGGGACACTTATTTCTCCAAGCCCACTCCATTAATGCTTTTTCTAATTTTGAAATTGTCATTTTTGTTTACCTCCTAATGTTTTATTACTCATTAGTGGAATTGAGCAACTATATTAATATTATCTCCCCCTGTAGGGAGAATAGTGGCAATACTTACACCCTTAAGGGAGAATAATAGAAAAGTTTAAATAAAAGCGTGGTCTACTGCTCTTCATGGCAATAGAGACAATCTTGGAAGAAATAGGGCTGACGAAGAATGAGATAAAAATATATTTAGTTCTCCTAAAACTAGGATCAACAAGCACAGGAGCAATTGTTAAAGAAACCGGAGTGCATGCTTCTAAGGTGTATGACGGGCTTAACCGGTTGGCAGATAAAGGGTTAGTCACTCATGTCATTATTGCGAATACCAAGCATTTTAAAGCAGTTAATCCTGATAGATTACTTGATTTCTTAGAAGATAAAAAGAAAGGTATTGAAACCCAAGAGGATGAAATTAAAAAATATCTTCCTGAATTGAAATCATTTCAAGAGATAGGTGGAGATGAAACAGAGGCAGAAGTTTTTAGGGGATGGAAAGGAATGGAAACGGTGTTTAATGATGGGATTAAAGAAATGGGAAAAAATGATGTCTGGTATGTCTTAGGTGCTTATGCTGGAGAAGATAGAGAAAGAACAAACACATTTATTCAAAAAGTGATTATGAAGTGTGAGAAGAAAAGAATGAAATGGAAAGTTATTTACAATGAAAGTGCTCGAAATACATTCAAGTACGAGCAAGAGTCTCCCATAACCGAAAACAGATTTTTGAACCAAGAAACACCCGCAACGATTAATATTTACAAAGACGTTACGTTTATTGCTCTATGGATAAAGAACCCCATAGCGTTTAGGGTAAGAAATCAAAAAGTAGCTGATTCATTTAAAACATACTTTAAATTCATGTGGAACTTGGCAAAACCATGAAAATAAGCGAAAACTTTAAATAATATTAGGACAATACTAGGAAAATGGTAACAAAAACTATAAAAAGTGAGACTCTTAGCTTCACCGTGCCCGAAATGCTAAGAATGGAATTAGGGGCAATTCCCGAGACGGGATACTACGACAGCACCTCTGAGTTTTTGAGAGATGCGATGAGGACTATTTTAGCAGCAAGAAAAGATCTCAGAATAGCAATAGCGTCTGTACTCTACAAAGAAGGAAAAATTTCATTGGGGAAAGCGGTAGAGGTTGCGGATGTGAACTATGAAGAGATGAAGAAGATTTTTGTTGATAAAGGTATTAAATTACGTAGAGGTGCAGTTACTAAAAAAGAAATGAAATGGAAGAAGAATTAGGAAACTTGGGAAGTTAAAATGACAATTCTGGATACTGATTTTCTCAGTTCTTTCTTTAAGATTGGAAAGTTAAAGCTCGTTTTGAAAGCATTAAATGTGAAGCATGTCGTAGTTCCATCAACAGTGTATGAAGAATTGAAAGAAGCCAAGTTTTTTAATGAGATCTCTTCTTTGTTCTCTTTTAATGAAAAAGAATTGGATGGTGATAGGTTCATTCTGGTTAAAGCTGTAGATTTGATTGGATGGAAAGAGAAGTTTACAAAAGAAGAAACAATCACTTTGGGCAAGGGAGAATTAGGTTGTTTCATGTTAGTAGAGAATAGCGGCGATACAATTTTTATTGATGATCAGAGAGCAAGATTGGTTGCCAAAGGGAAAGGTTTGAAAGTGGTAAGTATTCCTGCATTTTTATTGTTTTGTAAGAGGAAGAATGTTGTTTCTTTAAATGAGCTCAGAAAAATAGTTGAAGATTTGAAAGAGATGGATTATTATGAGTTTAGTGAAGAATCAAGAGAACTATTGTTGAGATAAATTTTATTCTTGGATAATGAAGTCCCCAAAGCATCGGTTTTCCAAAGGAAAGTACTTCTGAGGCAAGGTAAAAATTGAATGTAGCTTGACTTGAGAGATAATAGTGCTTCATGAAGCTGAAGTATTACTCCTGTCTCAAAAATTATTTAAAGCACGGTCGTTTCGAACCAAAATGGTGGCCTCATGCAAGAATACCTGGATATCGTGAAAAAAATTCTGGATGCGGGAATCGTGAAAAAGAATCGAACCGGTGTCGATGCGATAACGATAGCTGGGGCGATGTTCGAGCATGATCTGGCGAAGGGATTTCCGCTGCTGACGACGAAAAAGGTCCCGTTTCGAAATATCGCGACGGAACTGGAATTCTTTATCAAAGGCATCACCGACAAAAAATGGCTGCAAGAGCGGAATAACCATATCTGGGACGAATGGGCCAATCCCGCTAAGGCGCCATATGGGCATTCTGCAGAACACAAAAAGAAGATGCTGGAAGAGCGAGACTTGGGTCCGGTCTATGGTTTTCAATGGCGTCATTTTGGCGCAGAATACGATCATCACCAGACTGATTATACCGGACAGGGCGTGGACCAGCTTAAGCGCGTGGTGGAAAAACTTAAAACCGATCCGCATGACCGAAGAATGATTGTCTCTGCCTGGAACCCGCTGGCCATGCATAAAATGGGCCTGCCGCCGTGCCATTATGCCTTTCAGGTTACGGTCATTGATGGCCAGCTTCATCTCTTGTGGAACCAGCGTTCCGTGGATACGATGCTGGGATTGCCGTTTAACATCGCGAGTTATGCTCTCTTATTGCATTTGCTGGCGAAAGAGTCCGGCCTGCAGGAAGGAAAACTGGTTGGTTTTTTAGCCGATGTGCATATTTATGTGAATCATGTGGATGGGGCGCGAGAGCAGCTTTCCCGCAATCCACAGTTGTATCCGCTGCCGAGCATGGTGACGGAAAACTTTACCTCCATTTTTGACTGGAAGGCCGAGGACACCAAGCTGGTGGATTATCAGAGCTATCCGACGATAAAATTTGCGATTGCGGTGTAAACATGATTGCCATTATCGCTGCCCTGACAAGAAATCGAGTGATTGGCAAGGATAACAAACTGCCTTGGCACATTGCTGAAGACTTGCAGAATTTCAAAAAGATGACCATCGGAAATACGGTGATCATGGGCCGCAAGACGTATGAATCGATCGGGAAGCCGCTGCCGAACAGAAACAATATTGTGGTCAGCAGAACGATGTCCCAAACAGACGGGGTATTAGTCTGTCAGGACATACCTACCGCGTTAGAGGAAGGAAAAAAGTTTGGAAAAGATATTTATATTGTTGGGGGAACAAACATGTATGAGCAAACGATCCCCTTCGCAGACAAAATGTACCTTTCGTATGTGAAAGGGAATTACCCGGGAAACGCGTATTTTCCTGAATTTGATGAACATGAATGGGTAGTAGAAAAAAACGAAGATCATGCAGAATTTAACCTGGTGGTTTATGCAAGAATTGAATTGAGGAAGAATGCAGGGAGTGAGGAAAAAAAATGATCGAAAAAACCGATCCGAATGTTTGTAGGAATATGCAAGCGGAGTTAAAAAGACAGCAGACAGTCTTGAATATGATCCCTTCGGAAAACTACGTCAGTAAAGCAGTTCTGCAAGCGACTGGTTCTGTGTTGATGAACAAATACAGTGAAGGCTACGCGAACAAGAGATATTACCAAGGCAACCAGTTTGTGGATGAAATTGAACTGCTGGCCATCGAGCGGGCGAAACAATTGTTTGGCGCCGAACATGTCAATGTGCAGCCATATTCTGGCAGTCCGGCAAATATGGCGATCTATCATGCGCTGCTGAAACCAGGAGATAAAATCCTAGGCCTGCGCTTGGACATGGGCGGACATCTCACCCACGGCCACGCGGTTAATTTTTCATCACGCTATTTTTCTGTGGTTCAGTATGGCGTGGATAAAGAGTCTGGCCTTCTGGATATGGAGGCAATTCGCCAACTGGCGCTGGCGGAGAAACCGAAAATCATTATTTCCGGAGCGACGGCGTATCCCCGCCGGATTGACTTTACGCGGTTTCACGAAATAGCTCGGGAAGTTGGCGCGTATTCCATGGCCGACATCTCACACATTGCTGGCTTGATTGCCGGAGGAGCGCATCCCAGTCCTTTTCCGTTTACGGACGTGGTCATGACCACAACCCACAAGACCTTGCGCGGACCACGGGGAGCGATGATCATGTGCAAAGAACAATTTGCCAAGGACATTGACAAGGCCGTGTTTCCTGGCTTACAGGGCGGGCCGCATGAGAATGTGATTGCGGGAAAAGCGGTTGCTTTTGGAGAGGCCCTCACGGATGATTTTAGGGGATATGCGGCGCAAATTGTGAAGAATGCGCAATGCTTGGCGCGCGTATTAATGGAAAAAGGGATCAAATTGGTTTCTGACGGCACCGATACGCATTTGATCTTAATCGACCTCACGCCGCGGGGGATTGGCTTAGGAAAGCCAGCGGCAGTGGCGTTAGAAGAAGCGGGAATCTGTACCAATTGCAACACGGTGCCATTTGATCCGAGTACGCCGTTCAAACCCAGCGGAGTACGCCTTGGCACGCCGATCCTGACCACACGCGGAATGAAGGAACGGGAAATGGAACTGGTTGGAGAGTGGATCGCCGACGTTATTAACGACATGCAGAAGGCTGACCTTAAAGCCCGCATCCGCAAGGACGTGCAGGAATTATGCACCCATTTTCCGGTCTATGAAGACCTTTCTTTCTCTGAGGGTATATCATGAACGGCCAGCTTATTGTGATTGATGGAATTGACGGTTCGGGCAAAGCCACGCAGACAAAACTGCTCGGTGAGCGATTGCGGAACGCCGGTCATCATGTAGAGACGATGAACTTCCCGCAGTATGAGCATACTTTTTTTGGAAAAATGGTTCGTCGGTATCTTAACGGCGAATTTGGAAATCCCACGGAAGTGAATCCCTATCTGGCTTCGCTGCTTTATGCGCTGGATCGCTTTGAATCAGCCGGCAAATTGGTGCAGTGGCTGAGGGAAGGGAAAACAGTGGTCTTAGATCGATATTACACCAGTAATCTTATTCATCAAGGGGCCAAAATGGAAGAAGCGGCGCTGGAACAATACCAGCAATGGCTTGATGCTGCTGAGTTCGAGGTGTTAAAAATACCAAAACCAGATGTGGTTATCTTTTTACATGTTGACGCCAGAACGTCTTTAAAACTCATCTCTCAGCGCGGGTTGGGCCGGGATGGCCATGATACGCTGGAACATTTGCAGACAGCGGAGAAACGATGCGTCTATCTGGCGCAAAAGCTTGGCTGGAAGACGATTGAGTGCTGCCGAGAGGGACGCATCCGAAGCCTGGATGAAATTCATGAAGAAGTGTGGAATGCGTTGGGCTACTGAAGGGGAAATTATTTTTGTAATTCCCAAACTTGTCGCTGACAAAAGTGATGAGTTTTCGTTTCTCTTTTGGCTTTTTTCTTTCTTGACGATATCTTTCTTACCTTTCATTGGCACATACTTCTCATCGTAATGCTGGCGCCCTTTGAGTTTTGGTTTGACTGATTGGTGTACTGGATTTTAAAAAAAGACCATACTTTTTTGTCCAATCACTGATAGTTTTTCTTGTGCCATTTTTAACAACATTATTTGACTTGCAATAAATACAGTTTTGGGACATCTCGTTCACCTCAAAAGAGGAGAAAGATGCCACTATATTTATATCATTCGTTTAGTATGGCACTGTCCAAAAAGTGAGTGATGGCTGGCCGCCCCTCTCGGCGAAAACTCGCTCTGCACTCACCTGCAGAAGAGACGGCTTATTGACGGTTTTCGCTCCCCTTTCCCTCTTACGAATAGCAAAGCGAGAAGGGCACATCTGGCCAAGCCATCACTCACAAAACGGACAGTGCCTTTAGTATACAATATTTAAATATCGGAACATTTAAATAGCGGGATGATTTTCTTTTTTTCATGGTCATGGGTCTTGGTTCACTGATGGGATTTTTTTTGGCGTTTGGCGCCCTGATGCTCTTGGGCGGCCTGATTTTATATGTGTATTTGGCCTTGGTCTACATGACGTTGGCCAAGAAATTAAAATACGATAAGCCTTAGCTGGCGTGGATTCCAGTGGCCAATCTGTTTCTTATTCCTATTTTAGCAAAGAAAGAATGGCCGTGGGGTTTTATTCTCTTTGTGCCGATTGTGGGTATGGTCTTCTATTTTATCTGGCAGTGGAAAATTTATGAATTGCGGAAATATCCCGGCTGGCTGGCGTTGATTCCGCTGGGTGTTTTTATTCCATTTTTGGGAATGCTCTTGGGGTTAGGTCATCTGATTGTTTTGGGATTTGTAGCGTGGATGGATAAATAGAATATAGCTATTGGAGACTGATAAAATCTCACAATATTTAAATCCACAACATTTAAATCTACAATGACTTTTCATCTCCTTATGCCTGATACAAAACCATCTGAGGCCCTTTCACTTCCATTACCCCCATTAGAGAGCAATCCTCAAGCCGCTCTTCACCGAATACAAAGAGCGTACGCAACGTATGCAGATCATTTACGCGTAGCTCAAGAGCACGAGGCGAAAGGAGATGAAGCTGCGGCGAAGGATGCCTATTTTGAAGCTGCGTTTTGGGTTCAGCATTTGGTATTTGATTATGGAGAACTTTTGGCTCTACAAAAAGAGAGTGCTGCCGAGCTTGCTTCAGTAGATGAGGTCGTGAATGGTTTGCCAGAACATCAAAAACCAGATGCAGCCTGGTCAGCAATTTTTGCTGGTCTGGACGGCCGCATGAAGGCTTGGTATGACAATGAGGAGGAGCGTACTGCCTGGCAAGCACGACAAAAAGTAAAAAAGGACCAAGAATTTGAGGCCAACCATTACGTCCTGAAGCGAACGCTGGAAGTGCCGGCAGCGGTTGCCGTCCTGGAGGCCTTGCAGGGAACGCCGTGGTTGGAACTGGCATATTTTCGCACCTATGATGTTTCGATGGAATTGCGGCAGAGATTGGCGGATCTGGTGAACGCCGCAGCCAGAGATCTCCAAGAGAAAATGACGAACGAAGTACAGGAAGGCCTAAGGATAGAGGGATTCGTGTCCCAGGATACGCATGCCTCTGTTGAAGTTTATGATGATGCCGTCCTTAGAGCGCTGGAACGCGGCGGCATTGATCTGGCTCAGAAAGAGAAACTGACGGCCAAGCTTGACTTTCCCGGAAAGTCGGCTGCGGAAATTGTGCAGTATGGTATTGATGGGATACACGGATGCGATCCACTGATTAAAGGTTGGTTGGATGAGCCGTATCATTTACTCTCTTTCGCCAAGCAGGATGATTCGTTTACGCTTCACATCAGCAATCCAGCTTATGAACATCCGTGGCCGCCGGGATTGAAATTGGAAGCAAAGGACAGCGCTGTTCAGCGGGTCCGAGAATTGGAACGAATTGTTCACTCGGTTCTCTGATCAAAATACTTATACATCGGCTGCTGTTCTTTTACTTCTTTATTGGCATAGCGCGCCAAGACATGAAACAGGTCTGAAAGGCGATTGAGGTACTTTAATAAAAAAGGATTGATGGGAAGATGCTCATGGAGGTTGACGACATTCCGTTCTGCTCTTCTGGTGACTGTCCGCGCAAAATGCAGCCAGGCGCTTAACTGTGTTCCGCCCGGCAAAATAAAACTTCTCTGCTCGGGAAGTTTGTTAGTAATGTCATCAATGAAATGTTCGATATCAGCAATGTGCTGCTCGGTGATCTTCGGCATATGCACCTCATTGGCCTGCCCGCTGAGCATAGTGAGCTCTGCGCCAATGGTAAATAAATCGTGCTGTAGGCGTTCGATAATTTGTTTTATTTCTTTGGTAGCCTCGTCCGTTTCATTGATAGTGGCATAGACCAGGCCGAGGATGGAATTTAGCTCGTCTATGGAGCCGACAGACTCAATCCGGCAATCACATTTCTTTATTCTTTCTCCGGCAAAGCAGCTGGTCTCTCCTCCATCGCCTCGTCGGGTGTAGATGTTCATGCACCATCACCGTCGTCATTGCGTTTCATGCATCACCGATATTGATAACCTGATCTTCGTAACTTCCATCGCGATAAATAGTAATGCCTTTGCATTTTGATTTCCAAGCCAGCAGGTAGGCGTCTTCCACATCCTTGATTGATGCAGTATGAGGAAAGTTGATGGTCTTAGAGATGGAATTATCGACGTGCTTCTGCAGGGTCGCCTGCATCTTGACATGCCATTCCGGGCTGATATCGGCAGCGGTTACAAACAGGTCTCGAATATCTTTGGGCACTTCCTTGAATTCCTGGCAATTGCCGATGCGGGCTATTTTACGAATCAATTCTGGTGAATAAAAGCCGCGCTCATGGGCTAGTTTTTCAAATTCTTTGTTTAGATAGACAATTTCATTCTGGCCCAGCACCGTTTTCTGATAAGAAAGTGCAAACAACGGTTCGCAGCCGGGAGAGGCATTGCCTAAAATGCTGATGGTTCCTGTCGGTGCGATGGAAAGGCAGGCCATGTTACGCATCTTTCGTCCAGATTTGTGATGGTCGCTGCCTTTCCATGAGGGACAAGGGCCGCGTTGTTTGGCTAGTTCCATCGATTTTTCATAGGCAGCTTCTTTGATGAAAGACATCAGCCGGTCGGCAAATTCCAACGCTTCATCTGAATTGTATTTTAATTTAAGCCTGATGAGCAGATCCGCAAAGCCCATGATGCCCAAGCCAAATTTACGGGTATTTTTAGTGTGAAGTTCGATTTCCAGCGAGGGATAGGAGTTCATGTCTATGACATTGTCGAGAAAATGAACTGCTGCCTGGACGGCCTGTTTTAGTTTCTCCCATCCCACATCTTCATCCTCAGTATCATAGAATTTGTTTAGATTCAATGATCCAAGGACACAACCTTCATAGGGAAGGAGAGGGGCTTCGCCGCACTGGTTGGTGGTCTCGATCTCTCCCAGATGCTTGGCCGGATGCTTGCGGTTGATTTCATCAATAAAAACCAGTCCCGGATCGCCGGTTTTCCAGGCATTCTGGACGATGATAGAGGAAATGTCTTTGGCCTGCAGTTTGCCGCAGCGCTTCTGAGTCCGGGGATTGATTAGATAATATTCCCGATCTTCTTCCACAGCTTTCATAAAATTATCCGTGATGGCGACGCTGATGTTGAAATTTTTGAGCGATTGTTTGTCGCGTTTGCTTTCCACAAAACGGATAATGTCCGGATGGTCAACTCGGAGTACAGCCATGTTGGCGCCGGGCCGGACGCCGCCCTGCTTGATCGCTTCTAACGCTTTATCATAGACACGGAGAAATCCTACCGGACCGGCGGCGACGCCGACATTGTCTTTGACGGGATCGCCTTTGGGGCGGAGGCGGGAAAATGAAAAACCGGTTCCTGCACCGCGCTGATGGATGAGAGCGGCACTTTTCAATGTGCCGAAGATGCTTTCCATGGTGTCGTCAATAGGCAGCACGAAGCAGGCATTGAGCTGATTGACATCAGTACCCGCATTTTTCAACGTGGGCGAATTAGGCAGGAACTGCAAATCTGCCATGAGATCATAAAATTGCTGGGACGTCTTCTGGATTTCGTCGTCAGCGGCTTCGTAAAAGGCATCAGCATTGGCGATATGCTTGGCGACGCGGAGCAGCATCTGTTGCGGAGTTTCACTCAGATTGCCGTTTTTGTCTTTAAGCAGGTACCGTCGTTCTAATATCGAAAGAGCTTCGTTTGGGAAATGCAGGTTTTCTGAGGAATGTTTTTCGCCGAGGATGAAGGTCCGTTGTTTTCGCTCTTCGCCTTTGCGATAGCGGTAAAGGATGTAGGCTTTGGCAGTCTTGGCATGGCCGTGTTCGATTAATGTTTTCTCAACCAGATCCTGGACGTTTTCCACTGTGGGAGTTTTGTTGGGGTATTGCTGCCCTAAAAGCTGGATTACTTCCTGAGCTAATTTTGCGGCTAATTCCTGATCCTTTCCACCAACCGATTCCGCGGCTTTAAAAATGGCATCGGTGATTTTCTGGATGTCAAAATTCACGACCCGGCCATCCCGCTTGATGACGGATTTTAACACGGGTTCAGGAGTATTTTCAGGCATAGGGCGTTAAAAAGGCGGGCTGATTTTAATGTTTTGTGGTGGTACGGCACTATTCTTCAGCGGGATAAGTTTCTATCTGACATTACGAGAATGAAACTCCCAACTGCAGCAGAGCTGCGGGGCTTTACGCCGAGATAAAAACAATGGGACGGAGTTGATCTCCTTTTCTGCCTTGGTTTTGGATAAAGTGCATAATTATGGAGGGGTTTGATTAACCTATTCATTTACTTCAACTCCCCTTAGTAGGATACCAACAGACAGAAATGATTGATAAGATAGTTCTGTCTGTTGTATCTACAAAGGGCACAACAAAAAGATAAAATATTTGTGCCCTTTGGTAGACTTTGAATATCGATGAAAAATAGGGTTATGCAAAAACCAATTGACGAGGATAAAGTTAATAAAGAATTGCAGAAGATAATCTTGAGGTGGAGTATTTAGAAAGTTTTAAGAACATCTCTCCCCTCCAGAGTATATGAAAGAACAATATACTAAAATTATCAATCAAGCAGTACAGCTGATTATGGAAGAAGCTAAGGATGAAATAGGGGCAATTCTCTTATTCGGCTCGCACGCAGATAATACTGCTATCTGGCGTTCGGATATAGATATTTGTGTAGTGTTTAAGAATGATCTCACGGAGAAAGAAGCCTTCTTTTTCCGTAGAAAATTATTAGGACAACTTCCAGATGTTGTCGATTTGCAGGTATTTAATGTATTACCTCAAAAAATTAAGCAGTCTATAGCTAAGAATCATCAAGTTCTCTTTCAAGTTGAGGAATTTAATGATGCTACTTTTACTAGGGTCAATTTGAAATTATTCTTTGAACTAAAACAGAAAGTTGATGCGTTGGAGGCTTAGAGTGAAGGAAAAAATTAAAGAAAAAATAGCAGAAATTAATCAGTTCATAGGAGAATTGTCTGAAATAGTTCCTGCGGAGTACGATTCGTATATCGGAAATTCTCGGGACAGAGCTGCGTGTGAACGATTCTTTGAAAAAATAGTTGAAGCAAGTGTTGATTTAGGCTTTATTATTGTAAAATATAAAAAACTAGAGGTACCACAAAGCGACAAAGAGCTTTTTAAAATATTGGAGAAAAATTGATGACAGAAGAGGATAATTAATGTTACAACTATTTAACACCTTAACTCGTAAAAAAGAACTATTTGTTGCTCTGAAAGATAAATCTGTTGGTCTCTACACCTGCGGTCCCACGGTCTATAACTTCGCCCACATCGGCAATCTGCGGACCTATATCTTTGAGGATACGCTAAAACGGGTGCTGTTGTTTGATGGATTTAAAGTCAAGCACGTCATGAATATCACGGATGTCGGCCATCTTACGTCTGATGCAGATAGCGGCGAGGATAAAA
>JACPND010000010.1 GCA_016185625.1 Candidatus Woesearchaeota archaeon
CTCGGGTACGTTGCACTTTCGTTCCACAAACGAGTCTTCTGATATTTTCATTTTACTCTCGTTTGCTCCACTCACCTCGTATAACGTATGGAATTCCTGTTATACGCAATAATCAAAAAAAACATCACTCCAGCGGCACTCCACTCCAGAGCGTCCAATCCTCCGGCTCATTCTGCTGAAGAACCTCTGTTGCACCTGACCAATTCTTACGAAGAAATCGCCGTATGGGCATAGCTCGCTGGTGATATTCACGCTATGCACATCCGGCCTCAAATAACTTTATTAAGCGCAACCTATAACCAACCACTATGCTCGAAACAATCATAGGATTTATTCTGCATCTGGACCTGTATCTGGCGACACTTATCCAGAGCTATGGAAATCTTGTGTATCTCCTCCTTTTCTTTATCGTTTTTATGGAAACAGGTTTCGTTTTGACGCCCTTCCTGCCGGGAGATTCCCTATTGTTTATTGCCGGTACTTTCGCCGCAACCAAGGCTTTAAATGTGTATGTCCTATTTTTGCTTCTTTCGCTGGCTGCCATCCTAGGAGATACGGTCAATTATTGGGTAGGGCGCTATTTCGGAGAAAAAGTATTCATCAGATTCATCAAGCCAGAACGTCTCGAAAAAACAAAATTATTTTTTCATCATCACGGTAAGAAGACTATCGTGCTGGCACGATTTATCCCCATTATCAGAACCTTCGCCCCTTTTGTGGCAGGGATCGGGAAGATGAATTATCTCCCTTTTTTAAGTTATAATGTCCTAGGCGGGATAACCTGGGTCGCCCTGTTTGTTTTTTCTGGTTTTTATTTTGGGAACATCCCTTTGGTGAAAAATAATTTGACGATTATTGTTCTCATCATCATCCTGGCCTCATTTATCCCGGCAATAGTGGAATATATGAAACACCAAAGAAAAAATGTTGAAAAACCGGAAGAATGAACGGATCATCGCTTGTTTAGCATTCGACGGTTGTGCGTCTCGCCCTGTCCCAAAAAATTTACTCCAGCGGCACGCCGCTCCACAACGTCCAATCCTCTGACGGTGTGTACGGCGCAAACACAAAATACGGCGGCTGATTCTGCCCAAAGAATCCATACTGGACCTGCCCCCAGCTGCGATGCGCCGGTGTTCCCGCAGAACCCGTGCCATAGACCGGACTGCCAAACAATCTCCACGTCTTCATCACCGAACTGAATCCCGAGACATCCGTCGTATAATCTGCTCCCGGTTCGACAATCAATTCTCCTTTATATTTCTTCTCTTTCAGCAATTTCACCATCTCTCGGATAGGGGTATTTCCTTCCCCGGGCGCCAGATGATCATCGTGATAGCCGTAGTTGTCATCTATGTGCACGTGACCGATGATGCCTTTATCGACCATCTCTCCTAGTTTAGTCAGCATCCATCTGTTGAATTCTTCATCGTTCTGCGCCATGCTTTTCCCGGGATCGCCTTTCCAGTACTTGCGCCACATGTTGAAATGCCCGGTGTCAAACGTCGCGGTAATGTGTTCTCCTGCTTCCTTGCGCGCCTGCTCTTCGTCCATTCCCCGCTTCTTGAGCATGGCTATCATCGTATCCTGAGAGCCTTTCACTAATTTAATCAATTCATCAGGATGGGCGCCATACGTTTCCGGAAATAAATTCTCCATCGCGATCGTTAATGGTTTTGACAGCTTCTTTTCTTTCTCCAGTTTGTCGCTTTCCATCATGGCTTTGATAGCAGATTGAGCGTAGGCCTCGCATGCTTCCTTGAAGGCATATGTCTCCGCACTTTCTACATTTCGGATGGTTTCCATGGCTTCTGACGCCTGCGACCACTGTGATGAACTGGCTTCCTGCGCCTGTTTGATATGACGACGGACTTCCGCAATACTCCGTTCGATCAATTCATGGGGATATTTTTCATCTTCAGGCACCAACTTACCCAATCCGCTGCGGTCAAGCTGCACTTTCAGTTTCCAGCGCTCTTCCTCAGAGGTGGCCTCATAGATTTTCTTGTAGAGTTCCTGAGCCTTTTCCAGTTTCTTGATCTTATCAACATATTCATCAAAATCTCCGGCGTACTGGAGTGC
Organism: Candidatus Woesearchaeota archaeon; assembly: GCA_016185625.1. Taxonomy (GTDB): domain Archaea; phylum Nanobdellota; class Nanobdellia; order Woesearchaeales; family GW2011-AR9; genus JACPND01. Next base: position 2,083 of record JACPND010000010.1, read on the forward strand.
CCAGCCCCGGCTGTTCGCTGCGGTGGTTTCCAGTGTGGCAATGATATAAGCTTCTTCCGGCTTAATCTGGATATCCTCTGCCGATTTCACCTCTTTAAACCGCTTCCAAAGCGAGGTATTCCACACCTCCTCACCTTTGCTTTTATTTTCCTGCCAATACTTCCGCGCCCGCTGCGTTAATTCCTCTGCTTCCTTTTTCAACTCCTCCCAACCCATCTGCTGGATTTTGAACTCGCCTGTTTTACGATTAAATACTGGCGCCCGATTGTCCGGCTCCAGCTTGTTTCCCCAATAATCGATATAATCGCCCGGCTGTACGGTATTGCCTTTTTTGTCAGTATATTCTTTGCCGCCATTTTGATCCCAGAATTCGTCACCAGATTCATATTTTTTCCAGACCGGCCGAGAAACTTTCCTGTTCTTGCGTGCTTCTTGTATGACACCACCCGTCCGCTGATCCACCACCCGATACGACGTCCGGTCCTCTTCGCCCGTGTACATCTGAAACTTCTTTGCCCAGGGTCCTTCCTCATTCCATTCAGCATCGGCAATCGGACGTTGAAACTCACCGGTATGGACAACTATCGGCCCGCCTCTGGCAACATCAGAAGCAAATTCTATCGCCCGCTTGATTTCCTGCACAGAAAAATTCTTGCTGGACTTGGAAAAATTTCCCTGCTGATCCATCCCTGCTAATCCATAGACGCCGATGGTGGCGTGGGTGGTGAAATCCACACGATTAGCCTGCTTCATTTCCACTAACGCCTGCCGCTGTAATTTACCATACATTTCGGGCGTCTGTCCTTGGCCGGAACCCTTGCCTGAACCGGTAAAGACGAATTCGAGTTTCCGTCCACCCGCACGCAGCTTTGCACCGATGGCCTGGACATTCGGAACGGGGCCAAGGCCCATACTCATGCCGAAGTCCTTGATTCCGACACCGATATCGTTGGTAGCATTGTCTGCAGGGGTCGATGCGCCATATTCCCTATCCATGGAATGATGATATCCTGAGCCGAAGTGAACCATCCAGAAAGGATATTTAAGGAATATTTAAGGCTTGCGAATGGGAGGCACTGTCCGTTTTGTGAGTGATGTGCCAAGTGTGCAGTGAGGGAGAAAGTATAATGCTGTTCGGAGGTTGGATTAGCACTATAGAGGACTTTGAATAACCATTCTTTTCATCAATATTCAAAGTCCTACTTAGAAGGGTTTGAACTATTAAGATAGGTTATTCAAACCCTTCTATAAACGCAGCGAGATGTTGCGAAATCACTACGATTAATCCACCCGAACTGCGGTACATCACTCGCTTTTTGGATAGTGCCACAAAAACCAAAAGTATATAAATCTATGAATACTCCTTAGCTGATAAAAGAGGAATGATAAAGACAATAGTACTAATAGTTGTACTCCTTAGTTTCTTCGCTTTGGGAGATGTGAATTCAGCGCTTCCCTGCGCTGTTGACCAGGACTGTCAGGATCAGGAATTAGGTGAAAGTTCTTACTGTGATGAAAGCCAGATTTGTTTTATTCCCGTAGAAACTGCGGAGGTTCCGCCTGCAGAAGTTCCCGTAACAGAAGAGGTTCCCTTCACGGAAACTGCGGCACCGACAGACCTTGATCCGACCGCGGTGGAAGCCCTTCGGACAGAAGTAGATTCTATCACCTTAACCCTGCAGGAGGTACAGAATAGGATCAATCAATTGACCAACGATCTTGATGTCCTGCGCAGCGATACGGGACTTGCCTCTGAGCAGCTCAGCAGTCAGGCGAATAGTATGGCCACGGGACTTGCGGCCGTACAGGATAATCTAAACCAGGCGCAGATGAACATCACCCAGTTGAAGCAATCGGTGGAGCAAGAGCAGAATTTCAGTACCCTCATTAAAGTCGTTCTCTTTATTCTCGTCATCAGCGGGGTGGCTGCCGGCTTCTATTATTACATGAATTACCAGAAGAAAGCTCCGGCTACGGGAACTGTTGCCGGGAAGGAAATTGTTGACTATGTCGTGAAGCACCTGAAGCAAGGCCTGAAATTTTCGCAAGTCAAAGACCATCTTCAGCGCGCCGGGTGGGCGGAAGAAGAGATTGCAGCCGCGTATAAAGAAGCAGTGAAACTACTTCAGCCAGCAGTTAAAGCTGTAACTGCGACAGGTGGAGAGAAAAATAAAATGATTCCCATCGCCGTTATTTCTCTTCTGGTGCTGATCGGGATTATCTTCCTGTTGCGCGGCACGACGGGAAAAGCCGTCTTTTATGGTCAGCAGATCAAGGAAGACACGCGTGAAGTGGTTGCGACGGTACAATGCACGTTTCCCCATATTCTCACGCCCGATGGCGATGCCTGCTGTCCGGATCTTAACAATAACACCATCTGCGACACTGCTGAGCGGGAAGTGGAAGCGCTCTCTGCTGCAGGAACCTGTACTGATAACCTGCAATGCAGCTCGGATGAATATTGCGTGAACAAGAAATGTACTGCGTTATCTTCATTGTATAAAGGCAGTCCCGTCTGCGATAAGATGTGCAATTATTATACGATGAATATCAAGACCAGCGACGGCGAGAGTTATTCCGTAAAGCCAAAACAGGGAAGTTATACTTGTGTGGGGGCGCTGGAATGGAAAATAATGGAAGCGCCAGACCATTGCAAAGGGGAAAAGGCTGTTGTTCCTATCAAAATCATCAAGAAAGCACCCGGTAAAATCCTCAGTGAGGAAGTCATTACGCTGAGCCGTCGCCAGACCAGCCAGACAATCACCCATCCTACTGTCAAGTGTTCTTTGACGCTGACGGTTGAAGAGATATACGAATTATGTAATTAACATTTCCCGTAACTGGAAGTCAAACCTGCTGGCAAATTCGTCTGCCAAGATGGGATTCCGTTCCTGGATAAATTCATAGATATCCTTGCTGAAGCAGTGCGGACACAACCCTGTCTTCTTTCCGCAGGAAATGCACTGCGTTTCGCCTTCGATATCAAAGCCAAGAATATCGGTCGCCAATTCCTGGTCATGCTCCTTCACAAATACCCGCATCTGGCTGGCTAAGCAATCCGAGCAGATCGGATTAGTAATAATCTCATCACACTCGATGCATTGGTTAAATGGCGCTCTATTCACCATATCACACCCCCGTGTGCTAGGCACACTTTAGAGAAAGCAGAACAGATATATATACTTTTTGGAAGTATCATATATTAGGCATATGTATTTATGGAAAGAATAGGTGTTACCAATATTCAATAGTTCCTTTAAAATTGTTCCTGCGGATTAAATTCTCCAGCTGCTGTCGTCAAGGGATATCCCGGGGACGAGAGTTGTATACGTATCTCCCTGTTTTTTCTGCACCACGAGGACGAATTCGTCATCGTACAAAATAAAGGATTCTCGCAGGGTGATGCAGTTTCAGAGAAAACGTTTTCCGTATCATCATGGTGATAGAGCATAATCACATCCGGTTAAGAAACCACTTAAAAAACTTTTGAGAAAAATGGGCCCCCAAGAGGGGGTGGTAGAAACCGAGGAGGCCCTATGAGCATAACTCTCGCTCAAATACTAGAAAACACTACAAGTATATAAATGTTACTATTTTGTATACTGGGAGATTAAAAAGGGAAGGTAAAAACGCTCTTAAGAGTTACGAGCAAAGATACTTAAGGGACAAAATTTGAAGCGGAAATATTCAATTCTACTTAGCAAAAAACTCCTTCACCAGTTTACCATACTCCTTCGTCACCCGCAATCCCACCCGTTCCGGAAGGCAATCGTAATATCGTTGCCAGGCGAACCTCTCATCTAAAAACACTACTGCTCCCCGATCGGTCTCGCTGCGGATGCATCGTCCCGCGCTCTGGATGCATTTCGACATCGCCGGATAAGTATAGCCGTAATCCCAGCCTTTGCCAAACTTCTTGTCATAATAACTAATGATTTCCCGCGTCTTCAGATCCGGCTTGGCCAAGGGCAATCCAACGACGACCACGCCTTGCAGCAAGTCGCCGGGAAGATCAATCCCTTCGGCAAAATTCGCGCCCGTCACACCTAATAATAGTCCGCCGCGATCTTTCTCCGCTTTAAACATCCCCAGAAAAGCATCTTTCTCTTCCTTGCTCATCTCCTGTTTTTCCAAAAATGCCTTCTTCCCGCAGACGATATGCTGGGCAATGGCATCCCGCAGATCATAGGATGGAAAAAACAGTGCCATATTGCCTGGAATCAATCCTGCGATTTCAGAACAGATACCGGCGATTTTCTGATACATCGCTTCCCCCCTTAAGGTATATTTTGTCGTCGTTTCAGGAACAACCAAGGTCAACTTATTCTCCGGCGGAAAGGGCGACGCATATTCTTTCTCCACGCTTTTTTCTATTCCCAAAATGTCCTTAAACATAAACGTTGGCTTCAGCGTTCCCGACATGATTACTCCTGCATGCACTCGCTTGAAAATATCTCTGGTCACGATCGCCGGATCAAGGCAGGAATAATTCAGCTGGATGAAAGGCCCAAACTTGCTGCGCCGTTCTTCAATATAGCGGACAAATCCTTCTTCTTCGCTCTTCCAGGCGTCCAGAAACGCCGCTATCCCGCCCAGATAACTCCGCCGCTGCTTCTTGCGGATATCATCAGCGGCCATCTCCAATTCATTCGTAAACAAGTCATAATCTACAAATTTCGTCACCAACGACATAAATTCGGCGCGCTCCACTTTCTTCTCTCGTTCTTCCGTGAACACCGCCAGCGTATTCAACACATTCATCAATCCCTGCAGCCAGACGATCATCCCGCCAAAGCCGAATTTCTTGGCTTCGATCAGCGCATTCTTCAGCGTCAGGCTGTTCAGCGTGGTGCTTAACATATCCGTCATCCGCGAAGGGAGATTATGCCCTTCATCAACGATGACGATAATATCTTCCATCTCTTTCTCCATCTTCCCAAAAATATTATTTCTGACGAAGGGGCTGAACAGATAATAATAATCGCCGATCAGCACGGTGGCTTTCTTCGCCAGGGAAACCGCAATCTCATAACTGCACATCTTTTGTTCCTGGCAGCGAACCATCAGCTCTTCGGTATGCTTGGGTGTTCCCCTCTGCAGCTCTTCAATCACGGCCTTCGCTTCCACTTTCAGCTTCTTCTGGTCATAGACATTATTATAAAATTCACATTCGCCCCGCTCCACTACGCTCTTGCAGTATTCCATAAAATCATTCCCGAACAAATTGGCCACATCCTGATTGCACATCCAGCGCTTGCCGATCAAATCGACTACGGTAAAATCTTTCCCGCTTTTTTCTTTCATCAATTTCAATGTTTCAATCGCAATCAGATGCTGCGTGTGCCGGTTGGTCAGAAAGAAGACGATTTTCTTTTGCTCCAAAGCGACTTGCAGGGCCACGGATAAAGCGCTGGCTGTTTTCCCTAATCCGGTGGGCGCGTGGGCGAGCAGAATTTTCTTTTCCGCCAGCACTTTCTGGATATCTTCCACCAGTTCCTTTTGTCCATCGCGGACGGTGTCGTGAGGAAAGAAGAGATTATTTTGCATTCCGCCCTATTTCTTTGTGCTTTTTAAAAAAGTATGGGAATAATGAAATTACCTGCAAAAGCTTTATATAATACTCCTGTTATAAACTAACTATCGCAGTAAATAAATGCTTAAATATGACTATTCAAAACAAACCATCGAAGGGGTGTGATGAGTTGGGGGTAGAGCAACGTGAACAAGAATAAAGTTATTTTTGATGTGTTTTTTCGTGAGAAGCCGGCGATGATGCTGGTTGAGTTGAAGAATGCCCAGCAGACCGTCTATGCCAGTGTGCTGGCGAAGCAGATAGACTGCACCTATTCGCATGTGGTTAAGATTCTGCAGGAGATGGAGAAATCGGAATTGATCACCTTCAAGAAGGACGGGCGCTTAAAGCTTCTGGAACTGACCAAGAAAGGACGGGAGATCGCTCGCAACATTGAAAGCATTAAAGGGATGCTGTGAAGAAGGAGATGGCCGTTTTTCAGGATTTTCTTTATTTTTTATTTTGCTTTCCGTGAGCGCTCTGCTTATTTTTTAGTGAATTCAAGGGTCACTATAGTAAATTTAAGAGAAGCCCTTCAGTTGCGCCAGCGTCTTAGAGAAATTCGCCGGTAAAAAATCATGCTTGTCAAAAACGCGCTGGTCTCTTTCACTTACTAATACATTGTCGCCAAGTATAGCTAATGTGTCAAATATTCAAACATTATTCTACACATTTGCTTACCTGAAATGAGAAAACTATCTCATTTCAGTACCGAAAAAAAATCGTCGTTTGTTTTCGTGTATTAGTATAGGAAAGTGCACAAATGTTGTTCCTATAATTATGCACTTTATAGATAACTGCGAAAGTTGCCGCACATATTGTGAACAAATGTTCAAAAAGAATTCACAATTACTAGTGCTAATCCAACCTTCGGACAGCATTATGACTTCTCCCTCACTGCACTCATGGGCACATCACTCAAAAAAAGGACAGTGCCTCCGTCTGAAGGATTTGGTGTACACGCCTGAACAATTTTAAAAAAAATTAAATGATAATCGTCGCTTTCTTCTCATCCTTCTCTTCGTCGAAGTCCACAACCATCGCTTCCGTCGTTAAGACCATTCCGGCAATGGAAGCGGCATTCTGCAGCGCACTCCTGACCACTTTGGTCGGATCAATCACTCCCGCTTTCACCAAGTCTTCATAGACGTCTTTCTTGGCGTTGTAGCCGAAATTCTCATCACGTTCCGTTTGCAGTCGTGCTAAGACTTCCGCCCCTTCCCTGCCGGCATTCTTCGCAATCTGCCGCACCGGCTCTTCGAGAGAACGCCGGATGATATTCACGCCGACTTGCTGGTCAGTCTCTAACTTCAACTCGGCTAAGTAGGGAATCGCGCGATATAAAGTAACTCCACCGCCGGGAACAACGCCTTCTTCTACTGCCGCTTTCGTAGCGTGAAGCGCATCATCAATGCGGTCTTTCTTTTCTTTCATCTCGGTTTCCGTAGCCGCTCCTACTTTGATCACGGCCACGCCGCCGGAAAGTTTTGCCAAGCGCTTCTGTAAATCGGTTTTCTTATACTCGCTATCGGCCAATTTCATCTGCGACTCAATCACTTTTTTACGGACATCAAGGTCTTTTCTACTTCCTTTCCCTTCTACGATGATAGTCTTTTCATTATCAATAGTTACGCGTCGGGCGCTTCCCAGCATTGCCACAGCCACATTCTCCAATTTCATGCCTTTATCTTCGGAAATGACTTTTCCGCCCGTCAGCACCGCCAGATCTTCCAGCATCTCTTTCTGGTCGTCCCCAAAACCAGGCGCTTTGACGGCACACACTTTCAACGCTCCACGCATCATGTTCAAGACCAGTGTCGCGACGGCTTCGCCTTCCACATCCTCAGCAATAATCATCAAGGCCCGGCCTTCCTGCGCCACCTGCTCCAGCACGGGAATCAACTGCTTCATGCTGTTGATTTTCTTGTCGGTAATCAGGATATACGGATCTTCCAGATCGCAGGTCATCTTCTCCTGATCGGTCGCCATGTACGGCGAGACAAATCCACGGTCAAATTGCATTCCTTCTACCAGATCCAATGAAGTTTCAAAGCTCTTCGCTTCTTCAACTGTAATCACGCCGGAAGTGCCAACTTTCTCCATGGCTTCGGCAATCAACCTGCCGATCTCTTCATCATTATTGGCAGAGATGGTCGCTACCTGCCGGATTTTTTCCTTGTCGCGCACGTCGGTGCTTCTCTTTTTGAGGTATTCCGCCACTTTGGCCGTTGCTTTCTCGATTCCTTTCCGTATTTCCATCGGATTGGCGCCGGCGGTGACATTTTTCAGTCCTTCGGTAATCATCGCTTGGGCTAAGAGTGTAGCCGTGGTTGTTCCGTCTCCAGCGGTATCCTGTGTCTTAGAGGCGACTTCTTTGATCAGCTTGGCGCCGACATTCTCAAATTTGTCATGCAATTCTATTTCTTTGGCAATCGTCACGCCGTCATTGGTGACCAGTGGGTGAGTCATTTTATCAAGGACGACGTTCCGTCCTTTTGGGCCGAGAGTAATTTTCACCGTATTGGCTACTTTATCGACGCCGCGTAATAACGCTTGTCTGGCATTCTCATCAAAAGTTAATTGTTTGCTGGTCATGTTTTCACCTTATAATTATTTTGAGTTATTGTAATTATTTTATCTTTATATCCTTATTCCAACTTTGCAAGCACGTCTTTTAATTCCAAGAGGAGGTATTTCTGTCCCTCCATCTCAAATTCATCCGAACTGTAGCCGCCGTACAAGATTTTATCTCCGGCTTTTAATGGTAGTTCATTCCCTTCTTTGGTGGTGCCTACGGCTATGACCGTTCCTTCTTTTTTGCTTTCTTTGGCCGTATCAGGAATGTAAATGCCGCCTTTCGTCTTGGTCTCTTCCAAGGCCGGTTTAATCAAGACTCTTTCACCTAATGGTGTGATCTTCATGGTATAACCCCCGTTTTTAGTATGTGCATAGCGTGAACCTTACCAGTGAGGGCTTTGTATCCACAAAATGTGAAAACTATCACATTTGTGCACAAATAAAGTCGCTGCTTTATTTCGTGTTTGGAAAGCAAACAATTTGCACTCGTTTCGAATAGATTATACGTTCTATACGAGCGCCCCGAACGGGCTATGCACATACGTTTTAATATGCCCGCGTTATTCCATTTATAAGATTTATGAAGCAGATATACATAGTTTTGGACTTAGCCCGCATAGTGGAAGAAGTTGACCGGAATTGAGGGATGAGGAAGAGGGGATCACCCATAAATTATCTGTTTGGTAAGGTCGATAAGTTCTTTAGAGATTTTCTTCAGACCATTAAGCTTCGCTTCATCTTAAACAGAGATTTGCACCCCATACCTGTAATCTTCTCTCAGATCGATAACGCTGTTTTCTTTGATCTCATCCATCTCTTCATATTCTACGTGCTTAGAGGCTGGTGACCAGGTTTAGAGCCTATCTCACTAGGTGAAGCAAGTCCGCTAAGATTTTTGCATCGACTTTATCCGTCTTCTTTCGGCAGGCGATGTCGTGCGTCTTCTTGGCAGAAGAGAGCCTGACGGTGTAACCAAGTTCACGTAGAAGTAGATGGGCGTAGCGCCACATGGCGCAAGCCTCGATAGCGATGCCTTTGAGAGGCATGCCTGCAATGAACGATTGTGCTCCTTCTGGCGTCGGAGAAAAAGTGTGCTCACGCACAACCTTTCCTGCTGCATCCACAATGCAGCCTACATACTTCTCTTTATGGATATCTATTCCGGCATATAATTCCTGCAATTGGTATCACCTCGTTTTTGGCTCGGAAAGCTGAGCCAGTACTTGCTTCTTCAGAAAGAGAGTTCTACTGCCATCATCATTAACTTCAATTTTTTGCCACCTTAAACGTTCTTGCGCTATCGCTCTTCTTGATAAACTTGGAGATTGGCACCTACGCTAAACGACAGAACTATTTACGAGGAGGAGCGTTACTATTCATCTACTCTATAAAGCTGTACTGGTATCCATACATAATCTTCCATATATGATCTAACCCGCTGTCCTGCTACATAAGCATTTGCATCTATCGACAAATACAAACCAGGACCACCACGAGGGCCAGGAAGAACGGCAATGCCCGCATCCGCAGCAGCCTTCAACTCTGGTGAATCTAAAGAACCACGAAGAACTGCACTATGAAGTCTTTCCTCAAACTTACCATCTCCTGGTAAAATATTTCTGGTATCAACCCAAACTGCAACAGGTTCTACATTGAGTGGTGTCGCTTTTACCTTTCTGCCCGTCTCCCAATCAATGATTTCTCTTTCTAGATTAAAAATCAATCGTCTCAATTCCCGTGTCATTTTATTTGTTCCCCATTTACTTTTCAGAAAATTACCAAAACGCCACTTATTTATAAATGTTTAGTCTTTTATAAGTAGTATTTTATTGTCCACAAAAAGAAAGAATAATGAAAACCATGGACAACATTATAACTTAAACTGCTCCACCACCACGTCAAACATCTTCTCGCAATATCCTTTCACGTTTTTCACATTATAGAGATCAAGAGCTTCGTAATATTTTGGTCTTAATTTTACCGGAACAAAGACTTTTGGATAGCCTGCCTGTATTAAAACCCAGTTCATTAACGCTCTTCCGGTTCTCCCGTTTCCGTCTTCGAATGGATGAATCTCTTCAAATTTGGCATGAATTAAAAAGGCCAAAACAAAGGGGTGGATCTTTCGCTTATTCTCATAATAAAATGTAATCATCTTTTTTAATAATGGTCTCACTTCTTCCGGCTCTGGAGGAGTGTGCTCTGCCCCTTCAATCTTAACAGGAAAGAAACGTACTCTTCCAGGATAAACTACTCCCGTATTCTGCGTTAATATCCCATTTAATTTTTCCAGAAATTCTGTCGTAAGTTTTCCTTTATATTTTTTAATAAACTCAAACGCTTCTCTTCCATTAATGGCTTCATTATAATCTTTTGGTGGGGCTCCAGATGGTATTTGTTTCTCTTTAATAATCAAATAAGTATCTCGCAATGTGAGCCTGTTTCCCTCAATAGCATTTGAGTTATAGGTAAATCTAATTAAAAAATCTGCTTCTTCTTTCTCGGCTATTGTTTTCAGGATTTGTTTGAGATGATTATTATACACTTCTTTAAAATCATCAATAACTTCTAGTCTATTAGCATCCAAATAATCTTCATTGTAAACTTTATATTCCTCCAATCGAAGTTCTTTAAGCTTCTTTCCAACCTCTTCTCGAGTAGGCTCTTTTTCTCCTAATTTAATCCTTATTTTTTTCCATTTATCTTCGCCGATTCGGATAGTCTTTCCAAGATAATAAAATGTCTTTTTTCCGGATTTTATCTTATCAATGTAAGCCATAACAGTATTATTGTCCACATTATATATAAACCTTTCTAATTTGTGGACAACACTACGCCTCCCCATCTACAACAAAAAACACTACTTTTTAATATAGGGTCAACTATAGGAATCTATGGCGCAACTATTCTCCCAAACCATCCTCGCTTGGTACTCCCTACACAAACGAGACTTGCCTTGGCGTTCGCCTTACAACACTCCCTACCACGTCCTCGTTTCCGAGTTTATGCTCCAACAGACACAAGTTCTTCGAGTCATGGAAAAATTCAGAGAATTCACTTCCAAATTTCCGACTTTACATCATCTTGCCGATGCTTCCAAAGCCGACGTCATCAAATCATGGAGCGGTTTGGGATATAATCGCCGGGCGTTGTTATTGCATTCCTTTGCGCAGGAAGTGGCCGAAAAGCACCACGGAGAAATACCGAATACCAAAGAAGAATTACAACAGCTTCCCGGTATGGGACCATATACCACGGGAGCGATTCTCAGTTTTGCTTTTAATCTCCCGGAGCCAGCGATTGACGTGAATGTGCGGCGAATATATGTGCGCTATTTCCAAGGAAAAGACCAGGGCCTGCCCCTGGGGAAAAAAGAAGAAATGGAATTATACACGCTGGTCAAAAACAGCATTCCCGATGGCCGGAGTTCAACCTTTCATAATGCGTTGATGGACTTTGGCTCTCTCATCTGCACCAGAGATGCGCCGCAATGTTCATCCTGTCCACTGTCATCATCCTGTCAATTCTATCCGCTTTATGATACCAAAAAAGCGACAGTACTTTTTGTTGCGGAGAAGAAGATTGAGCCGGGAGTCTACGAACAGGGAAAATTTATTCCCAATAGGATTTTCCGGGGAAGGATAGTCGAGTTTGTGAGGAAGAATGACGGCCGTATTGTTTCCGTCATAAAATTAGGGAAGACGGTGAAAGCTGACTTTAATACTGAACAGGAGTGGTTGTTAAAATTATGTGAAAAATTACAACATGAAAAGTTAATAAAGTATGAACTCATGAAGGATAAAATAAGAATGTATTTAGGTCCATGATTTTCAGCCGAAGATTATTTTTCACGCCAACAGGCAACGATAGCCCTGTCCAGAGTGGATCCTTCGCTGAATAGTTCAGTGGGCGTCAACAATCTCCATTGCAAACCTTCTGATTGATATTGTGTTGAGAAATCGACCACTGCTTCACATCGTTCCCCAAATCGGAGAAGAAGTTCAAATGTCGCCTTAACCGGATCATAGGGATATTTTGGGAAGCCTTCAAATCGTAGTGATTTCACAGCATCTTGCTGCGTTTATAGTGCTAATCCAACCTCCGGACAGCATTATGACTGCTCCCTCACTGCTCTCATTGGCACATCACTCAGAAAATCGATAGTGCCTGACGTAAGAAAGACATAAAAAGGAGCGCGCATTTTTTCCCCTATGCAAGCCATGCACAAGTTTTTGGACCATACTGCGGATGTCTTCTTTGTCGCTAAAGGAAATACACTGCCGGAATTATTCGAGCAATGCGCTTTAGCGGTAGAAGAAACCATGGTCGAGGTGGAAAAAGTCCAGCCTAAAGAGAAAGTCAGGATCCTTGGTGAGGAAAAGGCCGTTGACAAATTGCTCTTTGATTTCTTGGATGAGTTGCTCTTCTTCAAGGATTACAAGCAGTTGGTCTTCAGCAAATTTGAGATCACCATAGACGAAAAAGAAGGGAAATATCATCTCACTTGTCTTGCTTCTGGGGAGAAAATCGATTACATCCGCCATGAGCCGAAGGTTGATATCAAAGCTATCACCAGGCATGAATTTAAGGTTGAGCCGGTGAAAGATGGCTGGAAAGCGCAGGTGATTGTGGATATCTGAGGAAATAGAGCTTCTTTGAAAAGGTATAGTAATTGTGAATTATTTTCGAACATTTGACATCTTAGTCATCTAAGGAGACGAAAAAAGTTGTTTTGGATACAGATTCTTTGACCGACAGCAAGCTGTTGTTGATGGAGAAACGTGTGGAATTCCTGTTTTAACTGGCCGTAGATATAACGCGGATACGTTCCTATAGATAATTCTGATGAGATACTGTGTTCTTAACGAATGAATGACGGCTGGCCGTTTGCTCGGCGGCTTTTTCGATAACTCAGTTTCAAGGAAAAGCCGTTCCAAGAACAGTATGTAGCTTTACCTCGCAAACCTCTTGGCCTAGCCGTCATTCATTTAGTAAACAGTATCTTCTGATGATTATAGCGAAGGACATAAATAAGCAATGAAATCTACGGATTTCAAGTCTTGTGCCTAGCCCAAGATATACAAAATTGTTATGTCCTTCGAATATAGAGGACTTTGAATAACCATCCCATTCATCGATATTCAAAGTCCTACTTAGAAGGGTTTGAACTATTAAGATAGGTTATTCAAACCCTTCTATAGTAAGTGACATTTGTATAAAAATTTAGGAGCAGCAAGGTTCTTTAAAAAGTTAACTGAAAGGATGCTGCTATTTCCATTTGCCATCTACTAGCTTTTCTAATCTTATCGAACCCGGGGGACGATGATGCTCCCGGATAATCTCAGCTCCCGCATCAGAAATAGGGACGTACCAATATTGATATATTATTGGATCATGAATAAGCCCTAACCAGTACCGGGGGAATGGAACATCTAAAACTGACGTATTGGTATCGTCTCTTACTTCACCGGCAAGAAGTAGGGAAGAGACGTAACAGGCTTGATGCTGGCTGGCTATTCTTTTCAGTTTTGCATACGCATCTTCTCTGGAGAACATGCTATTGGAAGGACATGACTGCTTTAAAACTTTATGAAATGGGGCCGCGAGGATTCGAACCCCGGTTCCACCCACCCCAAGGGTGAGTCCTACCAAGTTGTCCGATCGTCAGATCTCTAGACTACGGCCCCGATAGCTGTTGAAAAATAGAGAAATTTTATATAGTTATTGGTGAAAAATAGAAGTTATGCCGGGATATATCTACCAATTGAACATTAAGCCCAAAACACCAGGAGAACGAGGCCTTCCGAAGATAGCAGTAGAATCTGTAGAATACGTCTTTCCATCCCGGTCTATGACCGGTGGCGTAAAATTCTTGTAGTTTAACGTATTTCTCAGAAAAGAAGACAAAAAACAA
>JACPND010000026.1 GCA_016185625.1 Candidatus Woesearchaeota archaeon
CAACCTGGGCCAGGAGAGCGGATTGATGCTGCGCAACATCTATGAGCAATATGGGCCTGCGTTTACCGCTGATCTTCTCGGTAAAATCTCACGCTTAGGCATTACCGTGCTTTCCCGACGCGGCTTCTCGATCGGCATTGGAGACTTGGATCTGCTGGACGAAACAAGAGCAGAAATTGCCGCAACGATTCAGAAATCTGAGGAAGAAGTCATGGAACTCATCGAAGAGTACCGTGAAGGCAAACTGGAGTCGCTGCCTGGTAGAACCTTGGCTGAAACTTTAGAACTGCGTATTTTGACGGTCTTAAACAAAGCGAGGAACAAAAGTGGGGATCTGGCGATGCGACAGGCGCATGAAAGCGCTCCCTTCGTCATGGCCAAGAGCGGCGCCCGTGGAAATGTCCTTAACATTGCCCAGATGACGGCTATCGTAGGGCAACAAGCCTTGCGTGGGAAACGAATCGAGAGAGGATATCATGACCGCACACTGAGCTATTTCAAAGCTGGTGATCTAGGGCCATTGGCCCGTGGATTCATCAAAAACAACTTCAAATCAGGATTGACGCCGAATGAATTCTTCTTTGGCTCGATGACCGGAAGAGACGCCCTCATGGATACTGCCTTGAGAACACCAAAATCAGGCTATCTCTATCGACGATTATCAAACGCCATGCAGGACCTTAAAGTCGAGTATGACGGTTCTGTCCGTGATGCCACGGGCAAGATCATCCAATTCACCTATGGTGAAGATGGGCTGGATGTCTCTAAAACCAAAAATGGCGAGATTGACGTTAAGACCATAGTGCAGCAGTTTGTGAAATAAACATAAATCAAATAAATTAAAATAAGGAAACAACAAATAAATAAATCCATCAAAATAAATAAATATAAACAGATCAAATAAACAAATCCATACCATGAAACATGACGAGATGATTGAAGGTTATGCGGACAGGCTTCCGCTGAAAGCGAGGGAGCAGCTGAAAGAAATGCTTTCTTCTGTCACTAAAGAGCAGGCCGAGAAAGTGCTTCAAGCGGCCTCTGCTTCGTACCATGCGGCAAAAGTGCATGCGGGAGAAGGCGTCGGGCTGGTCAGTGCAGAAAGTATCGGTGAGCCGGGAACGCAGATGACCCTTAATACCTTCCACTTAGCGGGGGTTGCAGAAGTGCAGGTTACCACCGGGCTGCCGCGGATCATTGAGATTTTTGATGCCCGGAAGGAAATTCAGACACCGATGATGGAGATTTATCTGAAGGTTCAGGACATTGATGCGGTGCGGAATTTTGCTGCGTCCATCAAAGAAACCTTATTAGGAGAAGTCATCGCAGAATACAGCTTGAATGTCTTTGATCAGTCGCTAAGCCTGACCTTGAATAGTGCCCTGCTGGAGAACATGAATCTATCCCAGAGCCAGATGGTGAAAGATCTCAAGCTGAAAATAAAAGGATTTGCGATCGAAGAGAAAGGGAATGTGGTCGTGTTTGCCCACAAAGGGAAGCCAGAAGAAATAAAAGAACTTTATAATCTAAAGGAAAAAGTAAAGAAGCTGAAAATACGCGGTGTCAAAGGCATCCGGCAAGTCTTACCGGTTAAACGAGGAGAGGAGTATGTCGTGCTGACTGCCGGGACTAACTTAAAAGAAATTTTGTCTTTGAAAGAAGTTGATGCCCGGCGGACGATTACGAATGATGTGTTTGAGATCTATGAAGTGCTGGGCATCGAAGCGGCGCGTCAGGCGGTCATTGAAGAAGTTGATCGCGTGATTGAATCACAGGGATTGAACATTAACATCCGCCATATCATGTTAGTTTCGGACTTGATGTGCGCTTCGGGAATGGTCAAGGGCATTACCAGATTTGGCGTGGTGAGTGAAAAAGCTTCCGTCCTGGCGCGGGCATCATTTGAAACGCCGATCAAGCACCTGATCAATGCTGCTTTGGAAGGAGAGATGGATCATCTGAACTCAGTGGTTGAAAATGTCATGATCAACCAGCCGGTTCCACTGGGCACGGGGCTTCCGGGATTAGTCACAAAAATGAAGTAAGAATCAAATAAATGATGAAGTAAGAATCAAGTGAGCTTGGAATAAGGTCGAAGTGAGATTATGGAAAAAATGAATGATACCAAGGAATTACAGGTAAAAGTTGCCGAGAAAAAAATACTTGTTGGGACAGACAGCGTCATTAAGGCGTTGCGTTCCGGTGACGTAACGAAAGTCGTGGTGGCACGAAATTGTCCAGCTGCCGCAAAGCAGGATCTATCGCACTACGCGCAGTTAGTAGGAGTTCCGGTCATGGAGCTGGATTTGACGAATGACGAGCTCGGCGTTTTGTGCAAGAAGAACTTTGCAATTTCCGTTGTAGGGATCAGGTAATGGCGAGACTTAAACTGGATACGGATATTCTGGGGATTTCCTCCATCATTGAGCGGCTTACGGGTGCGCATGTCAAAGATTGCTTTCAGGATGAAGATTTCGGAACGCTTTATGTTGTGGTCGGGGCGGGCGAGCTGGGGAAAGCCGTCGGCAAAGGCGGTGAGACCGTTCGCCGGCTCGAGCAGCAGCTAGGGAAGCACCTGCGCATCATTGAATTTAGGGATACGGCAACGGCCTTTGTGCAGAATGTAATCTATCCCTTAACGGTGGCGGAGATTGCGGAGCAGGATAGAATTATGACTCTCAGGGATCCCAGCAAAAAAACAAAAAGTTTATTAATAGGCAGGGAAGGCAGGCATCTAAAGTTAATCACCAGAGCGGTCCGCCGCTTTTTTAACATAGAGGAGATTAAGGTCATATAACATGGGTAAAAAATCAAACGGGCTGAGAGCTGCCAAGAAGCTTCGGGGAAGACGACGGCAGTTTAAGGAATTTCGCAGAAAAACGCTGAAAAAGAAGTACGACCCCTTTTCCGGCTCTTCGATGGCTAAGGCGATTGTGCTGGAGAAAATACAAGTGGAAGCCAAGCAGCCTAATTCTGCCATGAGAAAATGCGCCCGTGTGCAGCTGGTCAAAAATGGCAAGCAGATAACCGCATTCATGCCCGGTGATGGCGCGCAGAAGATGATAAACGAGCACGATGAAGTGATGGTGGAATGTATTGGCGGGAAGATGGGTCGAGCTAAAGGTGATTTGCCTTGTATCCGCTGGCAGGTCATTAAAGTGAATGATCAGAGTTTGGGCGCGTTATTGAGCGGTAAATTAGAGAAGGCGAGAAGGTAAAATTACAATTAAGGGTATAAAAACGTAAAAAATGACCGACATCAAATTTTTCAACCGCTGGACGGGAGAAGGGGTTACGGTCGTCGATCCCGGGTTGATACAGTATATCACCGTACAGCCTAAAGTAATTTCCAAGACTGGCGCGAGATATGCCAAAGATCGCTTTCATAAATCTAATGTCTTTATTGTTGAAAGGCTGGTGACGAAGCTGATGAACTCCGGGCATAGAAGCAAGAAACATTTTATGAGTTCCGGCCATAATACGGGCAAGAAGAATCATGCACTTAAAGTTGTGGAAAAAGCCTTAGCCATGGCGGAGCAGAAACTGAAACAGAATCCGCTGGTCATTTTAGTGAAAGCGGTGGAAAATGCCGCTCCCCGGGAAGAAGTTATTGCCATTGAATATGGCGGTGCTCGCTACCCGAAGGCAGTGGACATCGCGCCGCAGCGAAGGATTGACTTGGCGTTGCGGAACATGACTCAGGGAGCGTACTTAAAATCATTCAACAAGAAAACATCGGTTGAGGATGCCTTGGCGGATGAACTGGTCAATGCCTATCAGAGCTCCGCAAGGAGCAATGCCATCGCCAAGAAGCGGGACATGGAACGGCAGGCGAGCAGCAGTAAGTAAGGATTAAAATGGGATCATTCTTAAGAAAAATTTTTAGAAGAGAAATGATAGTTAAAGTCCCTATTGTAAAGAAAGTAATTTTTTAGAAAACGCGAAGAAATATTTGGAAGAACATCACGCCAAAGCTTTACTCCTCCAAGTTGGAATCCTCGCCCCGTAGCGAAGCGGAGGGGTCGCCCGAAGGGCGAGACTTTAGCCCGAGGAGGACGTCAATTTGTTCTTTGAGTTTGACTACTCTCAGGCGATGCGGTTCGACAACGCAAAATGATTTTTGGAAATCAAGATTCTTGGTCAAAACCAGCTTTAATATATCATAAACATAATTTGGTGTTTGTGGAAGAATCCGGAGTAAAATAATCCCGCAAGTTTCCTTCTTGCTCTAAAATACAAGCTTGCCTGCTAAAATCTTTTGGTTCACTACAATTCGATCTCTCCAACCCATAACTCCAGTAAAACAAGCTCAATTTAAATATTTATCTGTCTTTTTATTTTACTGGTAATCATCGTATACTCCTCCATCTTCAACCTCGCAATCGGCTTCTCCAACAGCCCAGAAGATAATTTTATCTTCCCGATAATTTCCACCGCCTGCTTCTTCGACAATTTTTTCTTCCCTTCTCGATACAGATCAATCAGCAAATCCCGCAACCCATTCTTCAGTTTCTTATCTTCCTGCAGATATAATTTACGGCAGACAAAGGCGTTACTATCGCCATCGTCAGCACGTCGTTTGGTTATCTTTACGACTACCGACTGTATTCTCGGCGGCGGATCAAAGGCTTCTTTCTGGACTGATTTCAAGATATCAAACGTAAAAAAAGAAGAGTAGATCGGATTCTGCTGCATCTTCTCAACAAAATCTTGGGAGACTGTCCAGATAATATCGACATCAGTAAAGATGAACAATTCCAGAAGCGGCTCAGCTATCTGATACGGGATGTTGGCGACGACTTGGGTGTATTGTATTTTTTTTTGTTTCAGGATTTTAAGTGCATCGCCATAGATGATTTCGACATTCTTTGGCATCTGGTCTAAGAAAGTATTGAATTTTTCATCGAGTTCGATGGCGATAACTTTTCTCGCTTTTTCGGCTAATTTTTCAGTTAGATTTCCGGGTCCAGCGCCGATTTCCAGCACCACATCTTTTTTAGTGACCTCTGCTGTATCCACAATAAAGTCTAGTATTTTTTCATCTATGAGAAGATGTTGTCCAAGATTCATATTCAATAAGCCAGAAAATACAAAAACAGTTTTCCGTATAGCCCTGTTCATCGGGCCATGATAGCCAAGACAAAAGCTATGAACCCCACGACACCGGCACCTATGCCCATGAGGCCAACTGCGAGACGCAGGTTTTCGTTTCTGATAGTGTAGAGTTCTCCCATTTTAAGTTTTTAAAAGAGATGAAATATATAAAACTTTTGCAGAAAAACATAATCTTTGATAGTTCCTAAAGTGTATGATGTAACTATAGCGAAGGACATAAATAATTCAAGTCACTTCGTTCGTGAGTTGCCTGATGGCAACTATAGAAGGGTTTGAATAACTATCCAATTTGTCAAACCCTTCTAAGAAGAACTTTGAATTTTAATACAAAATAGGGATTATTCAAAGTTCTCTATACAAAAGTTATGTCCTTCGAATATAGTAAGTGACATTTGTATAAAAATTTAGGTCACTTACTATAAGTCAACGGCCAAAATTCCTTTTAAATCCTTCTTTAAACTCTGCAAATCTTTTTTCTTTTATCGCCTCTTTGGCATCCAGAATCAATCTTTGCACAAAATACAGGTTATGGACGCTCAGCAGACGTTTTGCTGCCGGTTCGTCAATCGTTAACAGATGACGTAAATACGCTTTAGTATAATGATGACAGGTGTGGCAGCCGCAGCCGGTTTCGATTGGCGTAAAGTCCTGCGCGTATTTTCCCTGCTTTACGCTGAGAGTTCCTTCCCTGGTGAATAATGTCCCATGCCGGGCATTCTGCGTTGGATAGACAGAATCAAAACAGTCTATTCCTCGGGCAATCAATTCTAATAATTCTACCGGACTTCCCACACCCATGACATAGCGTATTTTATTTTTGGGAATGAATGGGAGAGCAGCATCTACCGCTTTGTACATCTTGTCCAGGGGTTCGCCGATAGCGACGCCGCCGATGGCGATGCCGTCAAAATCAAGTGCGGAGATGAATTTGGCGCTTTCTTTGCGTAATTCCGGATAGAAATTGCCTTGCACGATGCCGAATAGTAATTGTTTTGATTGGTAATGCTCTCGCAGCGCCTGGTGGATGGATAAACTTTCGCTTCCCCAGCGATGCGTGTTTTCCATCGCCTGTTTCGCTTCTTCAAAACTGACACCATAGCTGGACATGTCATCCAGCATCATGGCCACATCGCTGCCTAATTTCAATTCAATCTCCATGATCTTGCGCGGCGTCAACACCACTTTTTGATTGTCGAAGGGGCTGCGGAAATGTAATCCATTTTTTGTTTTTTGTTCAAACATGCCTCTGCTCATCTGAAATCCGCCACAGTCAGTGAAAATGACTTCAGGAAAGTTCATAAACAGATGCAATCCTCCCGCTTTCTGCACTATTTCCAACCCCGGACGAAGGCTGAGGATAAACGCATTGGCGATAAGCGCTTTGGTGATGACGTTTGCTCCCAGATGCTGATAATCGTCAGTTGTAATGTGTTTTCCGGTCGCTTTGGTGGCAGCAGGCATGAAGAAAGGGGTTTCGATGGTGCCATGAGCGGTTTTAAGTTTTCCAAGGCGGGCGCCGGAGGGGTCCCGATGTGTAATTTTAAAGGGGTTCATAGTACGGTGAAAATGAGGGGCTTTTTTTTAAGATTATGCCTAGAAAAGGATAATTTTTTAGCCGCAAGAGACCTCTACAAGTTACGTCGGGAGATATTTCCTGCGGAAGAGAACAGGGTATGTAGAGCAATGGCGAGAGAAAATAAAAACAATATTGCAAAATTCTCCTGCGGTGCAGCAAGGTGCAGATTGCTATGAGCCGGCAGCAATTGCGGGACAGCTTCTGGCTCTCTACTCAACCACGCGCGCGTCGTTTTTCCAGCTTCCACTTCTCTCCCGCCCCCGTAAACAACAGCGTCACTGCTGCCGAAAACAGCACCAACGGATATTCCACGCCGCCATTCATCAGCGAGAATCCTTTCGGCATGTGCACAAGAAGAATCGCTACCAGCATATCAATAGCAATACCCAGCGCTGCCCAGCGGGTGAAAAGTCCGAGCAGAATTGCTAATCCGCCCAACGTTTCGACAACAGCCACCACCCCCGCAAAGAATAATGGCACAGGAATTCCTACTGATTGAAAATAGCCGGCAGTCCCGCCTAATCCTGCGCCATATGGGCCGACCACAAAAAACTTTCCAATGCCGTGAATAAAAAAGACTATGCCTAGTGCCAATCGCAGAAATACTAAACCCCATTCTTGATGTTCTTCAAACCATTTCATGTTTTCACCTCTCTTTTTCGCTTATCTTAGCTTACTTTAACCTTTAATTACCCTAACTGTTCTAATTCTTTCAATGCTTCATCCAAACCATCCGGATATTGAGTTAAAATTTGCGCTTCTGAAATCGGCACTGGTTCAGTCACGAGAGTTGTTTGCACTGGCGTCGGTATTTCTTCCTGGCAGCCGGCCGGCACCACTAACAGTCCAACAAGTAATAAAAGCAGTAAAAGCATTTTTTTCATGGTTTCACATTCCTTACTAATCCAATCCAATCATTCCGTGCATCCATAATAATATTCCTCCGTTCTTCATTTGTCTCGGCCCCATTAAACCAGCGCTTTTTTTCCTCCATCTTCACCACAAAGGCCACCACTTCCTCCTGAGACAACTTCCCCTCTTCCATCAATTTCTCTGCTTCCTGCTCAAGATTATACAGCCGAAATTTGATCATCGCATAGCCGTGCTCGCGCAGTTCCTCGTTACAATTCTCTCTCTTTCCGGCATCGAGGGCATTGCAATTGGCTTTTTCCGTCAGAATATCACCCAGCTTTAATGCCCGACGGGCGCAGTTAAATCGGCTTGGCCCATTAGGAAAATCCCAGCATTCCTGCACTGCCTTATAATATTCCACACACTCTTCCTGCACCGCAACATCGGTGTGGGCTTTGCATTCTTCCGGCAGGAAATTTTCATATTCTTCTCGTTGCTCCTTGCGCAATTGCAGCCGGCATCTCACGCGCTCCTGAATCTCCATCAGCCCGCCGCATTTCATCTTTTCGCCTTTCTTCTCCTGCGCTTTCAGGCCCTCTTCGGTTATCTTCTGCTCTAAGCAATCTATTTTTGAATACTTATAGTACTTACCCACACATAGGGGATGAGAGATCTGCACTTCCGTAATCCCTGTCAATTCTGGAACGCGGAGAAGATAATGCGCTCCGCTCCGGATCACTTTCAAGTCTTTTAATTCCGAGGAGAAAGAATCCTTGCTGTACATCAATACTCGCGGCGCAAATCCTACTTTTTGGGCGGGAAGCGAAAACTGATACTTTAAATCATCAGTGGAGCCGTTCTGCAGGGAAAATTTCACGGCTACTTCTTTTCCGTCTTTAAAGCACTCTTCGATTCCCAGCTGGAATAACTTGCAGCTGAATTTCAGGCCCGGACATTCCACGCTTTCATTTCCATTCACCGGGTCAATCAGCGTATACGTTCCTGACTTGACGAAGATGGCTTCTTCTGAAGTAAAAGCATTGCCCACAAACTCTCCAGGAACTTCTACCATTTTGGTGTCAGGAAATCTGACTTTCACGGGCTTGGTCTGCGGCGCCTGCAGGAATGATATCTTTCCACTGTCATCACAGATCACTTTATTCAAAAACGGGCCAGAACCGCCGCCGCCTGAGCCACCACCTCCGGAACCGCCACCACTAGAGCCTCCACCAGAACTACCGCCGCCACCTCCTCCTCCGCCGGCAGCGACAGCTATAGTACTCATCACAAAGAAAATCAGAATAGATAATGACCATTTACGCATCATATCACTTATTTTAAAGAAAACAATACAACTATATAAAAGTATCAGTACTTCATCTCAAATCTATTCCAGGGAAACTCCGGATGATGGAAGAAATCAGAACATTGGACAATCTTTTTGTAGAGATTTGCGTCAGTAAGATTAAACCTGCGGATAGCGCTGCCGATATCTAATTTAGGAATCCTGCTGCGTACCCATGATTCAATTCTCTCCTGGCTTTTTTTACCCGTATCCTGCGTGGTTATATTAAGGCCTACTTCTTCCTGCCCAATCGTATAGCGTAATCCCACCCGCGCAAAATCCGCTAAATGATTTCCCACGACCTGCACGGCAATGTATCGAGCCAGAAACGTTCCGGTTGCTGACGGCTTGCTGGGATCCTCTCCTGAAAATGAATCTTCCATGACGCCATAACTGCCAAAGCCATCGCGATAGGACTTCGCCTCCCGGCAGCCTTCATCGACCCGCCAGCCGCCATGATGCCAGGGACCAAGGCCGTTAATGACAATCGTAGGGTCACCGAGATGCATATCATGCTGCTCTGCGAACTCAGCCAAATAGGCATCAATCACCCGGTGAATTTTTCTTCGCAAATCATCAAGAAGAATGTTTGGTTCATGCTGCGCTGCCACGGTAATCGCCTGCAATCCCTTAAAGCTGGTGCCTTCATACAGTGCATCCACACTTACTTTTCCGTCTGCGTTCAGACCCTTCAGCTCAGCAAGCTTTGTACGATGAAAAATAGCCCTAGAGGTATTGCCATCATCTTGAAAAATGGAATCCAATTCATTACGCAGGCCGACCGCGAGCACTCGTTCCCACGGCAGATAAAGTGGAGACTCACGATACGCCACCGCAATGGGATTTCCCGAATCACCGGCTTTACCATTGGCAGCGAGAGTTTCTGCCTGGGGCTTCCAGCGAAAGACGATATGGAAATCGCTCTCGGTCAATCTTGTTTTATGCACCCTATTATAATAATCAATGACAATCCCCTTCACTTCATTCTGTAATGTAGGGATGGTAAATAAAGACCCGGAAACTTCTCCAGAGATGCGCACTTCCAGTTGGTCAGCGGAACTTCCGCCGGAGACGCGCAGGTCGAAACGGGCATCTTTGTTCTGTTCCAGGAAATATGCGCCGATTAAATGGGCAAGGCCGGAATCCAGCTCATCGGGCTTGCCTCGTCTTCCTGCTTCAAATGAATGGACAATTTTTTCGGACATGAATTGCTCAAAAAATGGGCGTTTTTTATAAATACTTGTGACAAAAATATTCAAAAAGAATACTGCGCCTGACATTCTACACTTTGAACGTAATCTTATACTCCTTGAAGAGCTTGCCATCCACCGTAATCTTCCTCCTGATTTCACCCTGACGCAGCGCCTTCCGCCGGGCAGCATCAGCATCTTTCTCCAGCAGCTTCTTGTCGATACCAATGTCATTGATAAAGTAGGTCTGCTCAATAATTGCTTGCGTAAAATCAACATCAATGTCAAACAGGTAATCCTGCCTGAACGCAGGAAATAACGCCGGCGGCAGCTTTACCTGCACAAAATCATTCGTCGCTGATCCTAATTTCGGCGTGGTTTTGCTCTTGACTTTTAATCTGGCTCCGGCTGCACTGATATTGAACAATAGATATTCACCCTTGGCTTCGTCTACTAATTTTTTATAGACGCTGGCGGAAACAGCCTGCGGAGGTAAAACATATTTCTTTCCCTTCTTGCCAAACCGTTTCTCTTCCTCAAATTGTATGCTTAGTTTCGAGAGCAACAGTGACAAGTCTCGAACGGTTTCGATCACCCCTTCCAGCTCTACGTCTCCGGTGATCTGCCCTCCCAGGAAAGCATGGAGGAGATTAAGATATTCAAAGCCAGCCTTGATGCTGATGTCCTTTTTGCTTTTCTTGATGATAAATGGCTCTTTGACGAATTCGCCCAGGCTATACCGGACAAAGGCGTGATGTACTTCTTCGGTTATTTTTTTGTCAGCGATATTCTTGATGAAGTTGGTGGTCATGTCTTATTCCTCTCTTTTTTTCTTTTTTATCTCAATCGAAATCGCCTTTTCCAGTACCCGGATATAGCGCGGGCATTCTGTGAAAGGGAGAGAATGAATTCTGCAATAATTTATAATCCTTTCTCTTGGAGAAAGTTCAAAATGTGAAGTTATTTTGTTATTTTCTTTTTCCGGCTCAGACAAAAACAGAACTACGACAACAAAGCCGATATCATGAGGATGTAAAGGGGTTAGTTTTAATTTTTGTAGGTCGTCAACGACCTTGTTTCGCAGGGTAGTAAGTTCCTTGATTCGCTGCGGCAATTCTTGCAGCTTTTCCCTGATCTTTTCCAGACTGTTCACATCCCGCAGGACGTGCAAGTGAGGAACCAGTTGTTTCCAGATAGTTTCCTCCTTTGCCGAGATAAATCCGCCCACCTTCGCTTCCACTAATTTCCATTCCCCAAAACTCCCTACGAAAATATCAGCATAGCCTCCGTCGCAGAGCCGTGTACCGATCGCTCCCGAGACATCCATGATAACCAGACAATTATGTTTCTTGCACAGTTCATAAATTTCTTTCATCGGCTGCTCGGCAAAATAGCCGCCGGGATTCTGGTATAACAAGGCATCAAACTCGCCTGATTTTAATTTTCGTTCCAGATCAACAAGATTAATTTTCGCCAGATCACCTTTCACTTCCTCGACTTTGAGCCCAAGCTTTTTCGGCGCCTTCTGATAATGTATCCAGCCGCCTTCCGCCGGAATCAGCAGTTTCTTCTTCACCACGGAAAACGCAGCCTCGATGGCGGCATTCCCCCGCGTAACAATTTCTGTAAAAGAATGTCCCGTCAGTTTCTGCACTATCTCTTGAATATCTCTAATCTCATCCATAGAACGCCGAAAGAGTCTCTCTATTTATAATTTCTCGCCAAACTTCAGCTCCCAGATCAACCGACGCAGGACGGCTTTCCTGGTTACAATTCCCGCAAGTTTATTCTTGTCCAGGACTGGAAGCAGTTCCAGGTTCTGTTCTTCCAATTTCCGGAATGCAGAATACGCGGATTCCTCTTTCCGTACGGCTTTTATTCCACCGAACGGGACCGCAACCTGCTTCAGACTGGTGACATCCTGCAGGGCCCTGGGGATCTTCACCAGGCGCCGCACCTCAATGACTCCGAAAAAATGATCGTCTTTGACCACAAAAACATCATCCCTCCCTTTATACTTCTTCACAAATTCGGCAAATTTCATGGCTGGATGAAGCACCGGGAATTTTTGCTGCATCAGCTCTTTGACGGGAATGTTATCCAGCACTTCGCGAATTGCCACCTGCTCATAACTCAATCCCGCGATAAAATATAAAAATCCTCCCAGAAGGATAAACCACAGCCCGCCGCCAGTACCCGTGAACAGGCCGAATACGCCCAGAACTATCAACAGTCCTGCAAAAATCCGCCCGCCTGTCGCTGCTATTTTCGTCGCCTTTTTCAAATCTTTGTAATAGCCGTAGAGAATGGCGCGGAAGGCTCTTCCCCCGTCTAAAGGATACGCCGGTACAAGATTAAATAACCCTAACACAAAGTTGAGTTGGTAGAGATAAAAAGTGATGGCCTTCAGAAACAGGCTGCCGTCAGCAGCATGCATCAGCCAGAACACGCTGCCGAGAGCCAGTGAGAATAATGGTCCGGCAATCGCCATCAAAAATTCAGAACTGGGTTTAATGTCCTCTTTAGTTATCCCGGCCACGCCGCCGAAGAAAAAAAGGGTGATGCTTTCGACACGGATCTTTTTCCATTGTGCTACCAGCGAATGTGATAATTCATGGAGCAAGACTGAAATAAACAGCAGCAGCGCTGAGACGATGCCCATCAGCCAGTATGTTGGCGCGGATAATCCGGGAAAGAATTGCGGGAAGAACGAGCCGCTTAAGCTCCAGGCCAGCAGGATAAACACGAACCACCAGGAGAAATGCAGCTTTACATCGATGCCGAAAATGCGGAAGAGCTTCAGGCCGTCCATAAAATAAGAAGAAGAGTTGGATGTTTAAAATGATTTGTGTTCATTTAAAAAGCGGTGCAGCTACCTCTACCGGGGGAAGCGGTGCCACACAAGCGCCATCGACGCATTGATAGTTCTTGTCAAGTTTAGCACAATCTTGCGTGTATAATCCTGGCTTTTTTGAATCGATACAAGCCCATTCCTTCAAAACGGTCTTTCCCGCATACGGACTCTTTTCCTTCGTCGGATAGGTGTAGCAATAATCTGTTCCATCTTTTGCATAGACCCCGGTGCGTGTCCCTTTCACAAAAAAATTCTTGCCATGCGGATATTGTCCTGCTTTTTCAGATGGATTCTTGTCCGAATCATCACAAAGATCCCCTATTGCCTGGCCAGCTATCGCCCCTTTCTTTGTTTCTCCTATTAACTCTGCCTCCTCTTCAGGGCTTAACTGATCCAATCCTTCAATTTCCACTTTCGGCGCGCAGGCCGCAATCAAGAATAAACTCAACACTAACACCAAGAATATCAGCATCTTTTTCATTCTAAACACCTCATTTTGAATAATGAGAGAAAGAAATAGTTAGGACATTTAAATATATATGCCCTCTAAAATATACTTTACAGAATATGAATCAAATCTCAATGCCTTCTTTTGCCGCTTTCTGGACGATGGTTAGCTGCTTCTGCAATTTTGGGAATTCGGAAGTGTATGTAATTGACTGATAGTTCTATCCTATTCAAAATTATAATAAGCAGAGGGTATCAGTCAGACGACTACACACCCAAAAATATTTCTTCCATAACCTTTAAAAGCATCTTATCTTCTTTTCCCAGCCATGAAAAAAGTTGTGGTCATCGGCGGCGGCACGGGCAATTTCGTCGTGCTCAGCGCCCTGAAGAATTACCCCGTGGATCTAAGCGCGATTGTTTCCATGGCGGATGACGGCGGCTCTACGGGGATTCTGCGGGATGAATTGGGTGTGCTTCCTCCCGGCGATGTTCGCCAATGCCTCGTCGCTCTTTCTGATTCCAGCCGTTTGATGCGCAGCCTGATGAATTACCGCTTTGAGAACGGCGGCTTAAGCGGGCACAGTTTCGGCAATCTGTTTCTCTCGGCATTAGAAAAAGTCACCGGCAGCTTTGAAAAAGCCGTGGAAGAAGCTGGAAAAATTCTCAGCATTAAAGGCAAAGTCATCCCCGTGACCACGCACGAAGTCAGGTTAAAAATGATTCTCGCCAATGGAAAACTGCTGGAAGGCGAAGGGCAGATTTACACCTCTAAAGAAATCGACCAGGGATACAGAAACATTTACCTCGAGCCTTTTCCGGAAGTTAATAAACGGGCCCTAGATGAGATCATGAATGCTGATTTGGTCATTCTCGGCCCCGGCGGATTATACACTGCGTTAATCCCTAACCTGTTAGTCGAAGGCATCGCCAAAGCCCTGCAGGACACCAAGGCAAAAAAAGTGTTTATCATCAATCTGATGAACCGAAGAGGACAGACTTCCGGATTCACCGCAAAAAAATCATTGCAGGAGATTCATCGTTTCATCGGCACTGATCCGTTTGATTACCTCGTCATTAATAACAGCCTGCCGGCAAAAGAGTTATTGATGATGTATGCTGAAGAAGGAGAGATGATCAAGAATGACCTTGCCAACGATCCGAGAGTGATGGTAGCTGATCTCATCGATGACAAAAAGGCAGAATACAGCAAGACTGACGCCTTGGCGGCGCATCGGGCTTTTATCCGGCATGACCCTCAAAAACTGGCCCGAGTGCTCATGGGAATCATCAATGAAGCCTAAAATCCTCATCTTTGATCTGGACGATACCTTATTTCCCAGATTACCGGATGGTTTTACAGAAGAAGAATTAAGGAAAATCAGGCCTCTTCCGGGCGTGGTTAATTTTTTATCGAAAAATAAAATCAATAAAAACATAAATGTTCTGGTGACCAAAGGTGAAAAAGAACTGCAATTACAAAAAATAAATCAGCTTAACCTAACCTCCTTTTTCCATCTGATTAAAATCTGCTCTCACAACCAAGAAAAAAAAGAAAATTTCCAAAAAGTAATGGAGAAATATCCCCATCACGAGTACTGGGTCATCGGCGACCGCATTGATTCAGAGATCCGCTTTGGAAAAGAATTAGGATTAAAAACCATCCATCTCCAAAGAGGGAAATACAAAGATTTAAAGCCAAAAGATAATTTTGAAATGCCGGATTACCAAATAACCTCATTTGACAAAATTTCAGGAATCATATCCTAAAAAATCAGATCATGAAACTCGTCATTTTAGCCGCGGGGAAAGGGGTGAGAATGCTTCCGTTAACAGAACATATTCCAAAAGTTCTCGTTGAAGTCAATGGAAAACCATTTCTGCACTACGTATTGGAAAACGCACAAAAAGCAGGATTTGCGGACATCGGCCTTGTTGTCGGATACAAAAAAGAAAAGATAGAAGAATTTCTGAAGAAGAATGAGATAAAAGCGGCCTTGATGGAGCAGAAAAAACAGTTGGGAACTGGAGACGCGGTAAAACAAGCGCAGAATTTCTGCAAGAATGGACCCTTCGTTCTTCTGGGCGGCGATAATTTATTTTCCGCAGAGAACTTGACCGTAATTCAGAAGAATGATGAATTCTGTTATGTTGCCGGAAAAGAAGTAGAGGAGTACAAGAAGTATGGTATTTTGATTACCGAAGGAGAAAAATTAATCAAAATTATCGAAAAGCCGCAGCAGTTTGTCGGTAATCTGGCCAATGTCGGATTGTATAAATTCACGCCGGATATCTGGTCGGCGTTGGAGCAAATCGGACTCTCGCCGCGCGGCGAATACGAGCTGACTGATGCGATTACGATACTCGCGCAGCAAGGGAAAGTGAAAGTCCTGAAATTACAGAAGTATTGGATGGATTTGGGAAGTAAAGAGGATATTCCGAGGATTGAAGAGTTTCTGAAATCTGGCGCTATTCTGTACTAAAATTTAATAATTCATTAAAAATTAATGCACTTTGTGACCCTGCACTTGTCGTTAATATATTAACCAAAAATAAAATAATATATCCCTGCGTTAATCTATTAACAAAACTGAGGTAGCAACACTTATAAACCTGAAATCCCTTCTTCTATTAAAAGAGGTTCCGATGAAATTCCGCGTCAAAGATACTGAAGAATCTGCGATTTTTGGTATCTTTAACCCTCTGAGGGAAGAAGAACTATGAAGTTTCGGGTTAAAGACATGGATATCGCCACCGGAGGTATTCTGGTCGCTATCCTGAATAAAAAAGATGCCAAGCAGCTAGACCTGCATTCCGGCGACCGTATTCTCATTAAAGACGGCCATACTGAACTCACCTGCATTCTCGATATCTCAGAAAGCGAGAGAGCCGTCCCCGAAGGGAAAGTCGGCTTATTTGAAGAAGTGCTTCAGCGGCTGCACGTCCGCAATGGCAATCTGGTCGAAATCAATTTCACCGGCAAGCCCGAATCCGTCAATCACATCCGTGAAAAAATGTTCGGGAAGCGGCTGAGCTATCAGGAGTTGTATCATATTGCCAATGATATCACCAACGACCGCTTAACTGACATTGAAAAGACCTATTTCGTCGCCGCAAGTTTTCTGCGCGGGATGAATACGGAAGAGATTGTTGATCTTACCAGAGCCATGGTCCAAACCGGAAAGAAACTCAAATTTCGGGGGATCGTACTTGACAAACATTCGATCGGCGGCGTTCCCGGAAACAGAACCACGATGATCATCATTCCCATCATCGCTGCGGCCGGATTCACTATTCCCAAAACCAGTTCCCGTGCCATTACCTCACCGGCAGGAACAGCGGACACCATGGAATGTCTGGCTAACGTCGAACTGACCGAAACGCAAATCAAAGCTGTCGTTAAGAAAACCGGCGCCTGTATGGTCCACGGCGGGGCGATGAGCCTGGCGCCAGCAGATGACAAAATTATCGAAGTTGAGCATCCTCTCTCCATCGATGCCGAAGGACAGCTGCTGGCATCGGTCATGGCTAAGAAACATTCTGTCGGCGCAAAGCACGTGCTGATCGACATTCCCATGGGCAAGTCTGTCAAAGTAAATACCTATGCCAAAGCCAAGCATCTGGCGCGGATGTTTGAATTCATCGGCAAAAAGCTCGGCATGAACATCAAAGTTATTATCACTGACGGATCCCAGCCGATCGGCTATGGCGTCGGCCCTCTTCTCGAGGTCGAGGATGTTATGGCCATCCTGCGCAACGATCCGCATGCGCCGCAGGACCTCCGGAAAAAAGCCTTGATGATGGCCGGCTTGCTGCTCGAAATGACTGGAAAATACAAAAATGGGCTGGAAAAAGCTCGCGAAACTCTCGAAAGCGGCAAAGCGCTTCAGAAAATGCATCAAATCATGAATGCCCAAGGAAAACGAAAAAAGCCGAAACTGGGAGAGTTCCGTTACCCGGTACGAGCCGGCAAAATCGGCCGCGTCAAAGAAATCGACAATGAAGCCATCGCCAAAATTGCGCGTCTCGCCGGCGCTCCCGATGACAAAGGCGCAGGATTATTCATCAGCAAAAAGGTGCATGATGCGGTCAGGCGAGGCGAGCTTTTATATACGGTGTATGCTGAAAACAAATTCAAATTGGATTTAGCCAAAGGATTTGTGCATAAAAACAATGGCTATGTGGTGGCATAATGGCAAAAAACAATGAAACTCTAGATATCCTCAAAATATTTCAGAGAGAGATCAAGAAAGTAGAATCCACGCTGGAGCAAATCGATGAGTTCTACTCCCGGGATTTACGGTGGATGGATCGGTTTTCTGATCGCATCGCTGAATTCGGCGGCAGCTGGAAATTCATCATCGGCTTTATGGGGGTCATTTTAGCCTGGTTGGTCTTAAATACAATCATTTTCGTCACAAAACCTATTGATCCGTTTCCGTTTATTCTTCTTAATCTGTTACTCTCCATGCTCGCTGCCCTGCAAGCACCAGTGATCTTAATGGCCCAGAATCGGGCGGCCAAGCGTGATCAGGCTCGCGTGGAATTGGATTTAGAAAAGGATTTACGTGATTTGCACATTGACCAGAGTACGCATACGATGCTGGTGGGATTGAAGAAAGATGTTGGAGAGATTAAGAAGAAATTAAATTTGAAGTGAAGATTTATAAAGTTTGAATTGTTCATCTGTAGCATGGGGAAATCGTTTTCTGAAAGGGTAGCTCTGGCGTGCTCTCAGGCTAGGACGAAGCGTCCAAAACCGCTGGAAAAAGAGGATTTATACTCTCGCGTTATTGCGGCTGCACATGAAATTGGAATTACGAATGCGCTCATTGTTGAATGGGGTATTAATTCCGTGGAGTGGTATACGGTGGCGGCACTTCGGGAACGGAAATACGGTCGGGGAAAAAAAGAGAAAAACACTGATTTGGGATATCTCCGTAAGGACTATGACCGCCGCCTGCGACGCCAGGATGAACCTATCCAAAGCGACTTCGACCCATATGTAGTTCTTGAGCCAGCCTTCCACCCCACGACGGAATCATTTGAAGTGAATCCTGATCCGCGCATATTCAGTCCCGGAATGTTGGATAAATTTTACCAAGTCCTAGAACGGAAAGGTCTGGAGCCCAAAGCATATAATCCTGTGAGCACTCTCTTTTATACACCAGCAGAAGTAGAATTATCAGCAGATGTAGCGCAAGGAAAAATCAGGCCACTCTATTGCGTTCCGGGGGAAGATGTGGTGCGGTCGTATGCGGATCTGTAAGACCCATTTTGGGACCACAGCCGGCGTAAAGTTTTTATATTAGTTATATATGATGTATAAAAATTATTACCTGAGGATAAAAATGATTACCGCAACAACGAGGCGCTGGGGAAACTCCCTTGGGCTCATCATCCCCAAGGAACAAGTAGAGGAGTTGTATCTCCAGGAAGACCAACAAGTTGTTGTAGAGATTGTACTCTCGGAGAATCCTCTTAAAGAACTCTTCGGCTTTGGAAAAAAGAATAAAATAACACTCCAAGACTTCCTCGAAACGCGAAGGCTGTTGGAGGGGAGTAGCCTCATCTGAGCATGAAATGCCTGGATACCTATGCTTTAGTGGAGATTTGCGACGGGAGACAGAAAATTCAAAGAAAAACCGAATGTGGAGTTTATGAGCAAATCACTTTAATCCCGTACTCCCAAACCCGCCTTCTCCGCGAGAAGTATCATCTAATTCGTCCACTTCCACAATCTCTTCCTGCGCCACCGGCTGAATTAACATCTGCGCAATTTTCATCCCTTTTTCTATGGTAAATGCAGAACCAGATAAATTATGCATGATCACTTTAATTTCCCCGCGATAGCCCGCATCGACCACGCCGCCCATCGTCTTGATGCCAAATTTTGCGGCAATTCCCGACTTGTCCCAGATTAAGCCCACAAATCCAGAAGGTATGGCCATGGCTATACCTGTTGAGATAAGGTTGCGTTCGCCAGATTCAATGGTCACGGTTTCAGCAGCATAGAGATCCATGCCCGCATCATGGGGATGAACATATGCAGGGATGGTTGCGAATGCAGAAAGTTTTTTTATTTTGATAGTCATATCTGCTTGGAAGGCTGGTTTCTTTTTAAGAATTATGGTGATGATGGTCGTGATGATGGTCTGTCCAGAAAGCCACCCGCCTGGCCAAGAGGTTCATTGTGCTAAGCTAGTCGGACAGGAACAGATGCGAAAATCATCCAAAAGTGTAGCCGATTTTCGCCACAATGAACGGCCAGGGTGGCTTTCTTCTCCATTCTGGACAGAGCCGGTGATGATAAGTTCTGGTCATCGCTGCGGTCTCTGTGTTCAAAATAATGAGCAGCAGCCATAGCGCCAAAAAATTCTGCAAAGATAAATAAGTGCTAAAAATGTACTTAAAGTTGGATAATTGCCAACAATTAGTGCAAAATAGAAACGTTTTTAAAGGAAGAGTTCTTTTCAGATTGAATGGCTACAAAATATGATATATTTGCGATGGTATATCAGCATCAGGGACCGGCTACACCGAAAGACATTGCTGAGAAATTTGGAAAAGGGAAAAGTGCCTACAATCTTATTCATCGTTTCCTCATTCAATTAGTAAAAGAAAATATACTCGCCAAAACGAAATTTGGGTTTGAAGTAAAAATCAGCCCTGCCACCTCTCTTCTTTCAGGATTAATTACTTTCTGTATCCACAACACCCTCAACTACAATCTATTGTTAGAACCAAAGCTGGCCGTTTTTTTAGATTATACACTCCGCCAGGGAGAAGCAACCGCCGACACCAGCAAACTCAATTCCCGTACCTTCAAAAAATATGTTACTATATTGGAGCAGTATGGCTTAGCGCTAATAATAACCAGAAAACCATTGCAGATAAGGATATTCTATAATTCCCTGGTCAAGAATATCTTACTTTATTTTGGCCATGTACCGCACCTTAAATCCTGGTCGGCTGATTATATTTTGGATATCGAGAAAGAATTGCATACTTTTAAGCAATTGCGCCGACGTCATGAAGAAAAATATAATCTGAAATTAGATGATATCAAAATTAAATTTATTCACCATAGCTTAGCTTTGGAAGGGAACCCTATTACTTTGCCAGATACTATTAAAATTCTGAAGCATCATTTCATTCCTGCTAATACGAATGCCCAAGCTGTTGATGAAGTCAGGAATTATCAGCAGGCAATACAGCGCATGCTCAAAGACAGTGCCGAAAAGATACCATTAACTTTACAGGCCATGTTGCGTTTTCACAATTTAGCTATGCAGCATCGCCCCGATATAGCCGGAAGAATAAGGAGGGTAGAAGTTCGTATCCACGGAAATCCTTTATTCAAGATCGCCAAGGCATCTACTATTGAAACACGGCTGAACCTATTATTAGAAAAATATTACGCTTTTAGTGAGAAAAAGAAAAAATCAATGAAAGAAATAATCTCTTTTGCAGCCTATTTTCATAATGAATTCCAGCATATCCATCCCTTTGTTGACGGCAACAGCAGAACAACTCGGCTCTTAACTTTATATATTCTGCAAGTGGAAGGTCTGCCTATTTTAGACCTGCCTTTAGGATTGTTAGACGAATACATGAATCTAACCAAGAAGTCATCCCAGAGAACAGATCGGGATTTATATGCGCACTTGCAGAAGATGATTTTATGGAATCTCAAGATGATGAATAGGGAATTGAAGGAATGAGTTTATGATTTAACTTTTCTTAATATATAAATCTCCTCACTTAATTTTTTATAATCTTTTTTGAACCGGCTGTTCTTTTATCAAACAGATCTATAAAAATAAGATATACTTCCTGATGAAAGTCTTTCACGTTGGCAGCTATTCCTAATACTGGCGCTATTCGTTTTATTTCCGGATCGTATTCATCCGCTGGACAACCTATCTTTAGCAATCCAACTGGATCATACTTATTTACAATCACCCTTATTTTTCTTCTAGAGTAAATACCATCTTTATTTACATCTTCCTTCCCAGCACCAAAAATCCCGTATGCCCCAGCATCTCATGCTCCGGCCGCAGGATCCTTTCTTCCACTTTCCACTGCCGTTCCAGCAATTCGACGGTCTCCAGTATTTTTATGCCTGTTCCGCGCACTGATGAATAAAACTGCTGCACTTGCGTCAGCTGCGGCGCATACACTACCAGAAATCCGCCTGATTTTAACGCTTTTTCCACATGCAACATCGCCTTCCACGGCTCCGGCAAGTCTAACGTAATCAAATCCAATTCTTTTTCCTCGATCTCTTCATAAATACTTTTCTGTTTAAGATGAACATTTTTCATCCCGAATAACTCTTTATTCTTCACTAACAGCTTATAATGATCCTGATTCACTTCATACACCGTAACTTCTTTGCAGACATTCGCCAGCGAAAAACACAATGAACCGCTCCCGCCGCCCGCATCCACCACGCGAAACGAACCATTCGCGCCAGTTTTCGCTAAAATCAGGCCGATATCTTTCTGCACAATAACCTGCGGTCCTCGCTGCAATTGCTCCCAGAGATCGGTAAAAGAAGGGGTAAGGACGGAAAAGGCTTCGCCACGGTTGCTTTCTACCACTGCTTTCTTTGATTTTAGTTCTGCACTCAGGATGCTGCCAAATTCTGTGTGATAATCCAACGAAGCATCTTTTACCAGAAATTTCTTTCCGGTCTTGTGGTGAAGCAATAGTTTTTGAAATACCATACTTAACTCAAAATAGACAACATTTTTAAATCTTTATCCTAAAAAGCAAGTATGAACTGGGATAATGAGAAAAAATGCTTCCTCGGCAAAATGGACAAGAGCAAGAAGGGATCGATTGACGAAAAAGTCATCCCCCTGCTTCAGGCCATCAACGCCCATTCAGACTATTACACCACTTCTTCCTGTTCCGGCCGAGTCTATTTCTGGCGCGGGACGGGAAGAAAGAATGAGACGGAGTGGATCAAAGTAAGCCATAATCTGATTGATGAAGAATTTTTTGCATTGCAAGAAAAACAGAAATCAGGCTTGATCTGGCTAAGGTTTGAGCCATTCATCATTCATGTTGCGTGCAGGAATCTGGAAAGTGCGAACAGGCTTCTGGACATCGCCAAAAAGATCTACAAGAAAAGCTACATTCTCAGCGCCAGCAACAAAATCATCGTTGAGATCCACGGCAGCGAATTTGTGGAAATGCCGTTTTATCAGGATGGTGATTCCCTTTTTTCTGGCAGCCGGGAATGGCTGGTTCAATTCTGTACTAAAAAACTAACCGAAAATTGGAAAAAGATGGAACTGTTTTTACTGCTCACAAAAAAAATATAAGCCGCCACTATTGATTTTTTAGAAAGATTTTGGGAGATGAATAGCAGTACAGCTTTATACATGGACCGAAAAATTGGGAAGAATTTTGAAATAGAGAAGATAGGTTCCGAAAAATCTGGAGAGTGAGAAAATGGAAAGATTAAGAAGCAAAAATTTTCACTAAAACACTTTCGATTTCTTTCACTTTTCTCTCTTTTAATGCACCTGCTTTATAAGAGATGATTGACCTATCCGCCGTAAAAATCCTGTTGGGCCGAATCATACTGCTTACTTGTAATCCGCCTTCTTTAAAGTCGTTGTTGCTCAAGTTAATTGAATAATTATCAAATCGTGTTTCACTCGTAATCTGACAACAGATAACATCCTCGCCCTGAAGCATTGCAACTACCACAGCAGGCCTCTTTTTTGATGCACTCAAATCAGAAAAAGGAAATGGTAAAACCACAACATCCCCTTTTACAAGTTTTTCCATGCTACTTCATCTTCTTTACTGAGCCAATCTTTTGCTAGTGCTCCTTCACTTGCCAAGGCAGTGAACATTCTTTCATTGAACTGCTTTAAAGGTCGTAACTCAACCCTGTCCTCAAAAGCCAGAATAGCTACTCTTTCTCCTTCCTCAAAGCCTTCTAATTCCCGAATATCTCGGGGGATAGCTATTTGACCCTTTTCTGTGATTTTTACGGTTTTCATTTCGACAAGTGGCATTTTTATCACCTTTAGATTTTCTTAATTGTAAGAAAAGTAAGAATAACTATAAAAACCTTTCGGCTAATTTCAGTATCTCCGAATGATAATCTGTTTTTTGAGCTACACGCTGATTAAGACATTTCCTTAAGCTGATATAGGGTGATCACACACGCCCTGGGACCCTAATGTTCTTACTGCGTCCTATAATTTGCTCTTGGTTTATCGGC